>JBFRWK010000095.1:0-23966 GCA_051439545.1 Xenococcaceae cyanobacterium
AAAAAGGGGTGAAAGCCTGATCTATCAATGGTTTAACATCAAAACAACTAAATCCTTAATATATCTAGGTTTCAGACGATTTTACCTCTTCGAGTTAAAATCGGCGTCTGGTGAGGCTTTCACCCCTTTTTGATCGGTAAAAATTGTCAAAGTCCCGCTATTAGCTTTTTGAATTAGATTTAAATCTGAGGCTCAGATCTTGCACCAAAATCTGAGTCTCAATTCAAGCACTTGCCCGCTCGATCTGAGTAAAATAACTTGGGTAATGTATCGCGAGAAAAATGACAGCAAGTTTTAGCCAAGCAGACACAGAAGTTGTAGTAATTGGTAGTGGTGTTGGCGGTTTAAGTTGTGCAGCCTTGTTAGCGAGATATGGCTTTAAAGTAACAGTGTGTGAAAGTCATTCTATTTCTGGTGGTGCTGCCCATGGTTTTGAATACCAGGGATATTTATTCGATTCGGGGCCATCGCTTTATTCTGGTTTATCTTATTCGCCTTCGACTAACCCCCTCAAACAAGTCCTCGATGCGATCGACGAAGACGTAACTTGGGCAACATACAATACTTGGGGTTGTCGTCTGCCCGAAGGAGATTTTAATACCGAGGTAGGAGGAGATCAATTTTGTGAAGTCCTACAAAAGTTACGGGGAAATAAAGCTGTAGCAGAATGGAGAAAATTACAGCAAACCATGCAGCCTCTAGCAGAAGCAGTCAATGCCCTTCCTCCTACTGCCATACGCTCGGATTTAGGTGCAGCGATAACTACCTTTAAGTTTTTACCTGCTTTAGCTTGGCATACACCAAATATTTTGAAACTACTCGGCTCTTTCGGCGAGATTATGGATAGCGTAGTTGAAGATGATTTTATCCGTAATTGGCTCGATCTACTTTCTTTTCTGCTTTCTGGTTTACCAGCCGAGGGAACGAGTGCAGCAGAAATGGCATTTATGTTTGCCGAATGGTATAAACCTGGGGTAGTACTAGATTATCCTATAGGTGGTAGTTCGGCTTTAGTGGAGGCTTTGGTCAGGGGACTTACTAAGCGCGGTGGGGAATTAAAGCTGAAAGCTCATGTGGAACAAATTATAGTTGAAAATAACCGAGCCGTTGGTGTATTGCTGCGAGGCAATAAAACTATTAGAGCTTCTAAAGCAGTAATTTCTAATGCCTCTGTTTGGGATACCCTGAAACTTTTACCGAAAAACTCAGTGCCAGATAGTTTCCGCCAGCAAAGGCAAGCAACCCCAGAATGCGATAGTTTTATGCACCTTCATCTGGGAATTGATGCTAGCAATTTACCTTCAGATTTAGCCTGTCACTATATAGTAGTAAACGATTGGGCAAAAGGAGTAAGCGCACCGCAAAACGTAATTGTCATGTCCATTCCTTCCGTATTAGACCCCAATCTTGCACCTGAAGGTAAACACGTCATTCATGTTTATACTCCTGGGAATGAGCCTTACTCCCTGTGGCAGGGAATGGATAGACAGAGTAAAGAATATAAAGAACAAAAAGCAGTAAGAGCAGAAGCAATGTGGCAAGCTTTAGAAAGAGTCATTCCCGATATTCGCTCTCGTTGTGAAGTTACCTTAGTAGGTACACCCCTGACTCACGAACGTTTTCTCCGCCGTCATAATGGTTCTTATGGCCCCGCGATCGAAGCTGGAAAAGCATTATTTCCTGGGGTAACAACACCTGTATCTGGACTTTTATGTTGTGGTGATTCTACTTTTCCTGGCATCGGTTTACCCGCCGTGGCTGCCAGTGGCGCGATCGCAGCTAATACTATTGCACCAGTAGATAAACATTTAGCCATGCTTAAAGATATTGGTTTTTAGTACTTTACTAAAGTAGCTAATCTAAAATAGAAAGATATCCAATAACCAGATAACATCTTATGACAGAAACAACAGTAGCTCCCCAAAAAGGTATTCAATTAACTGAGGCAGCATTAAAGCACGTGTCTATGCTTAAAGAACAACAAGGCGATAAAGAACTCTGTCTGCGGGTAGGAGTTCGTCAGGGAGGTTGTTCGGGAATGTCTTACATGATGGATTTTGAGCAATATAGCAACATTCGTGAAGATGACGAAATATTTGATTACGATGGATTCAAAATTGTTTGCGATCCAAAAAGTCTTCTCTATCTTTACGGTCTTGTCTTAGATTATAGTAACGCCATGATTGGCGGTGGTTTCCAGTTTACCAATCCCAATGCAGCCCAAACTTGTGGATGCGGTAAATCTTTCGGTACGTAAGTCCCATCGATCGAGTATATTTTATAAGGCAGGCAGATCGTGCCTGCTTTAACTTTGATAATCTACCAGTAATACAACTAGAGGATGAGCGAATCTGTAGATAATTTATTAGATAAGGGTTTAGAAAGATATCAAGCAGGAGAAAAAGCAGAAGACTTGATTCCCTATTTTCAAGAACTTTGCGATCGCGCTCCCAGAAATGCCAACGCTTGGAGTTGTTTGGCTTGGTTATATTTGCTAACCGAGCAAGGCAAGAAAGCTCTCAAAGCTGCTCAAAAAAGTACCAAAATAGAAAGTAAAGCTCCTCAAGCAAGAATTAATCTAGCTTTGGCTATGTTGGAAGTAGGAGAAAAGGGAGTGAGAAAGCATATTGAAATGGTACAACAAATCATGTCATTAGATAGCCAAATAGCTCAAGATATACACGAAAATATTGAAGATGGTTTGGCCAGAAAACCCGACTGGGAAAATTTAAAACGAGTCAAAAAATGGCTGGCAGATTAAGTAATAAGTAACAGTAATAAATAATAAAGAATAAATAATAATGGATTTAGTTAAAAAAACACTTTTGGGACTTAAAGCAGACGATTTTCGTCATCCTCTAGATTTAGAGGCAACTTCGGCTCTCAAACAAATACCAGGCTTAGATGTAGCTATCCGTAGTCTTTTAGGCTCAGTAGCAGAAGAGTTCTTTTATATTGATAATATTGCTGCTAGTGTTTTGGTTGGCGATAAACAATTACCTGCAATTTACAAATTACTATTAGAAGCTTGTAAAGTTCTCGATCTCGAACCGCCTCAACTATACATAAAGCAAAATCCAATTCCTAACGCTTATACCTTTGCCATGCGTGGGAAGAAGCCTTTTATGGTGATTCATACTTCTTTAATTGAGCTACTTACCCCACAAGAAATTCAAGCTGTAATTGCTCATGAGTTGGGTCATCTCAAATGCGAACACGGTGTTTATTTGACCATGGCAAATATAATGGTGTTAGCAGCTAATTTACTTCCTGGTTGGGGTACGGTTTTAGCGCAATCGATGCAAGAGCAAATGTTACGCTGGGTACGCTGTGCCGAATTTAGTTGCGATCGCGCTGCTTTACTTGCCACTCAAGACCCTAAAGTAGTAATGTCTGTTTTAATGAAACTATCAGGTGGCTCTCCCAGTCTCGCTCCTCAGTTGAATTTAGATGCTTTTATCGAACAAGCTAGAGATTACGATGCTTTTAGTGAAGATAGTTTGGGAGAAATGCTAAAAAGCCTACAAACGGCTCAACTCACTCATCCCGTACCTGTAATTCGCGCCAGAGAAATCGATCGCTGGGGAAGTTCTTTTGAATATCAAAGTATCATTTCTAAACGTAATGATAACAATGATAAAAAAGACAATATTTTGGGGGGATGGCGTAATTGGTAAGATATAATACTCAATCTTGTTGCCATAGAATATTGGAAAATTAGGTAAAGTCAGAAGTCAGAGGTCAGAAGGATTTTAAGCCAAGTTAAACTTGTAACTGATAATAAGTATATTTTTGCCAGTCGCATATAAGTTTAATAACTAATAACTAATGATTAACAACTAACAACTAACAAATCTAAGAAATTGTTTCCGAATTAGGAACTGCTTTAGCTCAGTCGGCGGGAAGCCCCTCTCCTTATTCCGACAGGGATAGGAGTCGGGACGGGGTTCATAAACGCCTGGGGTTTCCCCAGGCGACGACCCCTCATGAAAGCCGACGCGACTAATCATTGGGCGAATTTTGCGATTGGACATATTTCTTTAATGTCTCTACTGTAATCCCTCCACAACTAGCAATAAAATAAGACTCGTTCCAAAATACGTGCCTACGCCCATAGACTTGAGGTAGCTCTTCGATAAACTCTTTGCGGATTTTTCTGCTGGTTGTAGTCTTTAAGGAATTAACAAACTTGCTTAAATCCATCTGCGGATAGTAACGGAAAAGCAAATGGATATGATCTGCTTCGCCATTAAATTCAATACACTCACAATTCCATTTTTGGCAAAAGTCTTCTATCACTTCTCTCATCCTTTTCAAGATTGGGGAAGTGATAATCTTTTTTCTATACTTGGTAGTCAACACCAAATGCGCCTTTAAGTCTGAAACTGACCTAGCTGTGCGAATAAAACGCTTGCTCATGATGAGTACACCATGATATATTTCTAGTTATGAGAATAGCACACCAGTACAAGTTAAAGCCAAATAAAGAACAAAAGGCGAGGTTGAATCGCTGGCTTAATATGTTACGACACCAATATAACTATCTTCTAGCAGAAAGATTTGATTGGTGGTCAAGCAACAGATGTTTGGTTAACGCTTGTCCTTTGGTGTGTCAATTGCCAGATTTAAAGGAGCAACCAGATTACTATTCTCAAAAATGCTCTCTAGTAAGCCTTAAGAAAGAACGTCCTTGGTACGGAGAAATACATTCTCAAGTGCTTCAGGATATGGTTAAGCGAGTCAAAATTACCTTTGACCGTTATTTGGGTCGTAATACTGATGGAAAAAGAAGTGGCAAGCCAAGATACAAGCCAAAGAATAGATACAAAACTCTTACTTATCCCCAGGCAAAGTTAGATTGGTTGATATCGTCTAATAAAATTAAACTTCCCAAAATTGGTGAAGTTCGATTTATCTTGCACCGTCCTTTGCCATCAGGATTTAACCTTAAAACTGTTTCTATTACCAAAAAAGCAGATGGATTCTATATTACTTTTTCTTTGGAAGATAAATCTGTACCAGAGGTTATTTCTGATGTAGTTCCAACAGAGGAAAATAGCACAGCCATTGATCTAGGATGTGAATACTTTGCTACCTTGGCTGATGGAACAACCATAGAAACTCCAAAATATTTTCGACGTTCTCAAGATAAACTTGTCAAGCTACAACAAAAAGCTAGTGCCAGAAAAAAAGGTAGTCGAGCCAGAAAACTGTTGTACAAGAAAGTAGCTAAACTTCATCAGAAAATAGCAAGACAAAGAAAACAATTTCATTTTGAGTTATCGTCGCTGCTACTAGCAAAATATGACGCTGTTTTTGTGGAAGACTTAACCGTCAAAAACATGGTGCGTCGGAACAAACCAAAACAGGATGGGGCGTATAAACTGGGCGGGAAACCCGCCCAGACAGCCCCTCATGAAAATGGTAACTATCTTCCTAACAATCAAAGTGCCAAATCAGGCTTAAATAAAAGCATATTGGATTGTGGCTGGAGTCAATTTCTCGATATTCTTTCACTCAAGGCTGAAAGGGCTGGTTTGAAGGTTATTAAGATTAATCCCAGAGGTACAAGCCAAGTATGCGTAAATTGCCTAAATAGAGTAGATAAGCAACTTTCAGATAGATGGCATTGTTGTTATCATTGCGGTGTAATGATGCCACGCGATTGGAACTCGGCTTTACTGCTCAAAAAACTGGGGCTGGACGAAACCCTCAGTCTAAAACGCTCAACCGCAAGGAAGAGAAGCCAGCACCATATCGCGTAGCGATTGGTGTCTGGAGTCGTCACTATGGACTAGTTGTGTGAGGTTTTACTAAATTGCTATGTTGCTATCCGAACTGGCTCGCGAGCGGGGAATTCGCTATTTTCTGATTTCTTTTACGGATTTATTTGGAGTACAGAGAGCTAAACTCGTTCCTGCTCAAGTTATTAATGAGATGGCAGAAAATGGAGCGGGATTTGCAGGATTTGCTGCTTGGCTAGATATGACTCCTGCTGACCCCGATATTTTAGCAATACCCGATGCTAATAGCTTATTTCAATTACCTTGGAAATCTGATGTAGCTTGGATGCCAGCCGATCTTTATGGAGTGGATGGACAACCAATAGCCCAGACTCCTAGATTAGTCCTAAAACGAGTACTCAAACAAGCAGCAGAAATAGGTTATACAATCAAGACGGGAGTCGAATGCGAGTATTTTCTTTTAGCTGCTGACGGTAGTGATATTGCCGATCCTCGCGATCGCGCAACCAAACCCTGCTACGATCAACAAGCATTAATGCGTCGCTACGATCTAGTTAGCGAAATTTGTGATGGAATGTTATCCCTGGGATGGAAACCATATCAAAACGATCGCGAAGATGCCAACGGACAGTTTGAAATGAACTGGACTTATGATGATGCTCTAATTACGGCAGATCGTCATGCTTTTTTTAAATACATGGTTAAAAGCATTGCCGAAAAACACGGATTTCGCGCTACTTTTATGCCTAAACCTTTTGCTAACTTAACTGGAAATGGTTGTCACCTCCATCTTTCTGTTTGGGATAGTTTGGGTAATGTCAACTTGTTTAAAGATTTAGAAGGAGAATTAGGACTTTCTCAATTAGCCTATCAATTTATTGGTGGAGTGCTAAAATCTGCTTCTGCTTTATGTGCTTTTACTAATCCTACAATTAACTCTTATAAACGGATTAATTCCCCCGTGACTCTTTCTGGTGCAACTTGGTCGCCCAATACAATTAGCTATAGTGGGAATAATCGCACCCATACTATTCGCATTCCCGATACGGATCGCTTTGAATTACGTTTAGCCGATGGTGCAGCTAATCCTTATCTTCTTCCCGCAGCAGTCATTGCAGCAGGACTTGATGGGATCGAGGGCAAAATCGATCCAGGCGATCGCGCCGATTATAATAGTTATACTAATCCTTTGCCCCCAGATCGAGTTAAACGACTGCCTTCTAATTTATTAGATGCCTTACGCAACCTAGAAGCTAACAAAGTTCTTGCTGAAGCTTTCGGCGATTCTTTTATTGCTTCTTATGTAAAGTTGCAATACCAGCAATGGGATAAATACGATCGGCAGATTACTAAATGGGAGTTAGATAACACTCTTGATTGTTAATTTTAAAGAGTTATATCGAAATAAAAACAAAATTATGGGTTGAAAAAAGATTTCAAATTCTCTTCTCAACCCATAAATGAGGTTAACAACTAAAAGCTAAAAGCTAAGCCTAACGATATTTTGCTGTTAACACCCAACAAAGAGTAGGAGACATAACCGCAGTAAAAATAGTCACAATGGTTATGATCCAAAGTACATCGGTATTTGCTATTTCCATATAATTCACCTCTGAAGTATAACTACCTGTAGTGCGTTCCTTCGAGAGATTTTCTCTACTTCCGTCTGTCTAAATTTTGATTAGAAAGATGAACGATGCGTTATTTGCTTATATATTTATTATGGTATTTATTGTCTTGGTTTTACAAGTACGGTTATTACCCAGACTTTAGCTTTTCCTAAGAAAATTTATTAGTAAACAAATTAATTTTATTTTTTATACCAATTGCGAATCTTTAAATTTTTATGGGAATTATATTTCTATAAATTTTAAAATTTTCAATATGATTACTAACCATAAAGAAATCAACAAATTATTACCCTAAAAGGTCATACAGATAAGGTTGTTTCAACTTTATTTAGTCCTAATGGAGAACTATTGGCTAGTAGTGGTGATATTAATGATAAAACAGTTAAACTATGGTTTTTAGCAGATAATACAAATATTACTTTAAAAGGTCACTCTGATTGGTTTGGTGCAGTTTCTTCAATAGCTTTTAGCTCCGATAGTCAGTTAATTGCTAGTGGAAGTAAAGATAAAACTATCAAAATTTGGCAAGTTAGTACAGGAAAAGAAATAATTACTCTCAATGGTCATAGCGACCATGTTACTTCCGTTTCTATTAGTGCAGATAATCAGATTTTAGCTAGTGCTAGTAAAGACAAAACTTTAAAACTATGGTCATTAGCTACAGGTAAATTAATCTCAACAATAACTCGTGATGAAACGATACAAACATTAGCGTTTAGTCCTGACAGCCTAACATTAGCTCTAGGATATAGTCAGGGAAATATTGGATTATTTAAACCTCGTTCGTTAACTTCTAATCCTCTTCAAGAACTACTAAGCTAGGTTATATCTGCTATTTGTTTGAATAGCAACCTATTAATCTATCTTCAATCCCAAAATCAGTGCGATCGAGCCTCTGACTCTATTGCTGATTTAGAACTATTGTCGATTTCTCCTATTAAAGCACAAGCAAAAATAGATACTTTTATTACTTCCTATCAAAAGTTCGGTTTTGGAAAATGGGCTGTTAAGTAGGTAGGAACAATAATTTATAAAACCTTCAAGATTAAAATTTTCCCTACTCGCTACTCGCTACTTGCTACTATTTCAACTCGTTATTTTATATTTAATTACACCCAGCTACTCATATAGCGATCGCCTGTTTTCTGGAAAAGAATGGTTAAAATCATAGTGTTAAAAATAAAAATTTTTTTCAGTTGAATGTCGATGCGTAATTAGGATAAAATCTAGAAATTTTCGATCGAGTTAATATTTAAAATTAATTTGCTTTAGGATAAAGATCGATCGTTAATTATCGAGAATTAGAGAGAAAACTAAAAAAAGATTAAATTCTTCTCATCAAAATTTCACGAACAGTTCATGGACAATTGCCAATCTATTCATTAACAGCCGAACTTGAGAGAGTGAGCTTTTATTCATTTGCTACACAAATTAGTTTTGGCTTAGTTTTGGCACTTTAAAAAATTTACAAGAAGGAAAGTTCATACCATGCGTGTTTGTGTTATCGGTACTGGATATGTTGGCTTAGTAACGGGGGTTTGTCTGGCGCAAATCGGACATCAGGTTATTTGTGTCGATAATAATGCAGAAAAAGTTGCTTTAATGCAATCTGGAAAGTCACCGATTTACGAACCAGGACTATCCGAACTCATGCAGTCTACCATGGCAGCGGGTAGATTAGATTTTACTACCGATTTAGCTGCTGGTGTTGCCCATGGTGAAATTCTCTTCATTGCTGTGGGAACACCTGCTTTACCGACAGGAGAAAGTGATACTCGTTATGTTGAAGCAGTGGCAAGAGGTATCGGAACTCATCTCAATGGTGGTTATAAAGTAATTGTTAATAAATCTACAGTTCCTATTGGTTCTGGAGATTGGGTACGTAGAATTGTTTTAGATGGGGTCGCAGAACGTAAAGAAGAAATTGCTGGTTTTGATATTGTGAGCAATCCAGAATTTTTAAGAGAAGGTTCGGCGGTGTATGATACTTTTAATCCCGATCGCATTGTTTTAGGTAGTAATAGTTATAAAGCGATCGCGATGATGGAAGAACTTTATCGACCTCTGGTTAATCGCGAATTTGCAGCAGATAAGTCTTTACCTCCCGTACCAGTAGTTATAACCGACCTAAGTTCGGCAGAAATGATTAAATATGCTGCTAATTCTTTCCTCGCAACTAAAATTAGTTTTATTAATGAAGTAGCCAATATTTGCGATCTCGCCAAAGGCGAGGCACTGCGTGATCGCGTTGGTGCAGATGTTACTCAAGTGGCTAAAGGTATTGGTTTAGATTCCCGTATTGGTAACAAGTTTTTACAAGCTGGTATTGGTTGGGGTGGTTCTTGTTTCCCCAAAGATGTCTCCGCATTAATTCATACTGCTAGAGATTATGGTTACACCGCAGAATTACTCGAAGCTGCGGTTAGAGTTAATCAAAGTCAAAGATTACTGGCGATCGAAAATGCTGGTTTCGTTTACTTTGGTATCGGTCGCTCTGATGATTCTAATCGATTTTCAGCAAAAATTACGCAAGAAATTGCTACTAAGTATGCTTAAATATACTTATGCTTAAAAAGCTTAAGATGAACCATATTTAAATTAGTTTTCTTGGCAAAGTTAAGCTTACCGAAAAACTGCTCTTATTATCCTTAATGAGAATTGCTTAAAATTTACCTTTTACCCTGACCCCTCCAAAACTAGGTTTTAACTAAACCTAATTTTAATTGACCGCGCTCTTTGTCTGTTTCATGGATTTTAAGGAGCGCGTTTTTTTTGAGTAAATCTTACCGAGACTGCAAAGCTATAGCTGTACAAGTGAGGACGAAATAGCAAGTAGCAAGTAGCAAGTAGCAAATGGTTTCGTTAATCTCATCTTTTCTGGTAGAAATTTCTGAAACCCAAACAAACTTATTTCTATTTCAACGGGAGTTTTAAAAAAAATAAATTTTCTTATCTCCAACTCATGTCACCAAGGTAAGCGAGTACCATCCCAAGAAAAAAACTGACCGCTATCTTGCATATCTAAGCGATCGATCACTGCTAATAATTGCTTAACTGTTTTCTCTACAGAAAATAACTTTTCTGGAGGGACATTTTTTTGGAAAGGTTGAGAAAGTTTAGTATCAGTTGTCCCTGGATGTAGAGTTACCACAATGGTTTTAGGACATCTTCTACTATATTCGATCGCGGTAGTCCGCATAAACATATTTAAGGCAGCTTTAGAAGCACGATACCCATACCATCCACCCAAACGATTATCACCAATACTCCCGATTTTTGCCGAAATATTAGCGAAAATACCATATTCTCGATCGCGAAATAAAGGCATTAAATGTTTGGCTAGTAGCACTCCTCCTATACTATTAACCTGAAAATAACGCATCAAAATATCTGGGTCGATTTGTCTGAGACTTTTCTCTGGTTGTAAATTACCTTCATGAAGAATGCCGACACAGTTAATTGCAAAATGGAGTTGTTTTACTTGGGTACTGATTTGTTTAATCATTTCGGCAATTTGCTCTTCTTCGGTAATATCTACAGCTAGACACTGTAATCTGTCAGAATGTTTTTGTTCTAGGGTAAATAATTCTGTGGCTGAGTTGGGACGGCGATAAGTAGCAAAAATCTTGGTATTACGGGGATTAGCTAAAAGTTGTTTGACAAAACCCAAACCAATTCCTTGACTCGCACCAACCACTAGCGCATTAACTCGATCGATTCCTGACAATACAGACATACTCAAAGACAATTTCTACAGCTATAACATCATTACATTTCTTTACAAGTCTTGGCATTTAACCTAGCTATTACCTTAATCTGACAGGTATTGTCTTCTTTTTATTTATTCTTTTTTATAAAATCCTGAAGTTAAATGACTGTTGCCCCTCATAAAAAAGCTAAAGCCCTCAAATCTAGTAGCCGTCGTCCTGCTAAGGAATTATGTAGCGAATGCGGACTATGCGATACTTACTATATCCACTATGTTAAAGAAGCTTGTGCTTTTCTCAATCAACAAATAGCAGAATTAGAAGAACAAGCTCACGGACGTAGTCGAAATCTAGAGAAGGAAGACGATCGATATTTTGGTGTCCATCAAGATATGATGGCAGCGAGAAAAAAACAACCCATTGAAGGAGCGCAATGGACGGGAATTGTCAGTACTATTGCTTGCCAGATGCTGAACCAGGGTTTAGTAGAAGGAGTAGTTTGCGTCCAAAACACAGAACAAGACCGCTTTCAACCCATGCCAGTCATTGCCAGAACTCCAGAAGAAGTATTGGCAGCCAAAGTTAATAAACCTACTTTATCACCTAATTTATCAGTACTAGAAGAAATAGAGCGATCGCAAATGAAGCGATTACTAGTCATTGGTGTTGGTTGTCAAATTCAGGCATTACGGGCAGTAGAAAAGGAATTAGGCTTAGAAAAACTCTACGTTTTAGGTACTCCTTGTGTAGATAATGTTACTCGTGCGGGATTACAAAAATTTCTGGAAACTACTAGCAAATCTCCCGATACCGTAGTTCATTACGAATTTATGCAAGATTTTCGCGTCCATTTTCAACACGAAGATGGCTCGATCGAACAAGTACCTTTCTTTGGACTCAAAACTAATCAATTAAAAGATGTATTTGCCCCTTCTTGTATGAGTTGCTTTGATTATGTCAACTCTCTAGCAGATTTAGTTGTTGGTTACATGGGTGCGCCTTTCGGTTGGCAATGGATAGTAGTGCGTAACCAAACAGGACAAGAAATGCTCGATTTAGTTAAAGAGCAACTTAATACTCAACCTGTTATGTCTGAAGGGGATAGGAAACAAGCCGTACAAAATAGTATTCCCGCTTACGATCGAGGTGTTACCCTACCCATGTGGGCAGCAAAATTAATGGGAGTAGTGATCGAAAAAATTGGCCCAAAAGGTTTAGAATATGCCCGTTTTTCGATCGATTCTCACTTTACTCGTAATTATCTTTATGTAAAACGCAATCATCCCGAAAAATTGGACGCTCACGTACCTGAATATGCCAAAAAAATTGTCGAACAATATAAGTTACCCGAATAGTTATTAATAAGCTATCAGCCCTTCGGGTTCGGGCGCGTTCCCTTGCGTCTTTCGCCGACGCGGGGTCGCCCTCACTATCAGATCTTTTTTCACTGTAAAGATTTATCAAAAATCTCTATTTCCGACTAGAACGATGTAGTATAGATGGCATTTATAATATGTTGTTTCTAGTTCGGGAAGAGAATTGATGTTAAAAAATATCTATTTCTTATTAGGAATTACTCCATTTTTATTTTATCCATCTGTTGCTAGAGCAGAGTCTTTAAATTCTTTAAATCAAAAAACAAATCCAGAGAAAAAAACCACTTTACCGAGACAATTAAATAATCCAGAATTTACCTCCTATCAAACTACTGCTGAAGCGTTAGACAAAATTATTTATGTTAATAATTTCCTGGTACAATCTACCAATGTTTCTCAATTAAAAGATGTACAACCAGGTGACTGGGCATATGAAGCATTACGGAGTTTGGTCGATCGATATGGTTGTATCGTCGGTTTTCCCGATGAGACTTATCGAGGCAATAGGGCTATTACTCGCTATGAATTTGCTGCTGGTTTAAATTCCTGTTTACAGCAAATAGAAAGGTTAATTGCCACTTCAGAAGCAGTAGTAAAGGAAGATTTAGAAACTATCCAAAGATTAACTCAAGAATTTGAAGCGGAACTAGCAATTATTGCAACTAGAGTAGATAACCTAGAAGGACGAGTTGCTTTTTTAGAAGAGAATCAATTTTCTACTACTACGATTTTAAGCGGAGAAGTAATTTTTGCGATCGCCGATGCTTTTGGAGGCAATCCTCCTGGGGGTTGCGAGCAATTAGAATTAACTACAAGAGGTAGGACTAGTAATGTAGTTAATTGTGGCATTAGAGTCGGTGATAATGCCATTTCTACTGCCGATGACCCCGAAACTAACACAGTTTTTGTCAATTTAACTCGTATAGGTCTCCAAACTTCCTTTACTGGCAAAGACCGTTTACGTACTTTTCTCGTCACGGGTAATTTTAACGATGGTGGCTTTACTAACCCCGAATCTTTAAATACCTATATGACTCGTCTGGGTTATCAAGCAGGTCTAGACAATGATGTCTTTTTGGATATATTAGAATATCGCTTTCCTATTTTTAATGACAAGGTCGTTGTCTCGGTTATTCCCTATGGTTTTAGCCTCAGCAGCGTACTTACTGCTAATTCCCCTTATTTCGATATTGGCAGAGGCTCAATTTCTCGTTTTGGACAATTAAGCTCTATTTATCGTATTGGCGGAGTTTTGGATGCGGGAGTTGGTTTTGATTGGCTAATTAATGAGGAACTTCGTTTTCAGGTTGCTTATGGGACAGCAGATAGTGGCGATCCCGACGAGGGATTTTTTGGCTCAGATAGTAGTGCTTTAGGAGTCCAGTTACTCTACCAACCCTTTGAGAATTTAACTACAGGCATAACTTATGTTAACGCTTATTCTAGCGAGGGTACATTAGGAACTTTTACTGGTTCTGTTAATGCAGAAACTAATGGTTTATGGTCGGGCGGAAGACTGCCAGATAATGATTTAAATGCTTTTCCTGGTGCAGGGGTAGAAATTGGTGATTTTCCCGCTCAAATTAATGCTGTGGGAGGAACTTTACAATGGCGTATTGCTCAAAACCTCACTTTTGGTGCTTCAGCAGCTTATACTTTCAGCAATTTTCTTAATGAGATTCCTGAGTTTGGCAACCCAGACAATCCCAATCCTGCACTGGGTAGTGTAGCAGGAAAAAAACCTTTTAGTAACACTCTTTCTTATCAATTTTCTCTCGGTCTTTCCGATCCTTTTGGTCGGGAGGGGGATTTACTCGCGTTTATTTTTGGTATGCCTCCCAAGTTAGTTGATGCTGGCCCCACAACCGCAGGTCAGTCCGTACCCTTTTTCGAGCAAGTAGTTAGAGATGAAGATCCAGTCAGAGTTACAGACAACGACCCTAGAACTTTTCTAAGAAGTGATGGAGATGGCGATCCGAATAATGGTAATTTACGTCCAGAAGGAACTCCAGAACAGTTTGGACGAGAAGATGAAGCTACCTCTTTGCATTTTGAAGTATTCTATCGCTTTAGAGTTAACGATAATATTTCTATCACTCCTGGCTTTTTCTTGGTAACTAATCCAGGGCATATCGAGCAGAATGATACTATTTACGTTGGTACAGTGCGAACTACTTTTCGTTTTTAAAACTGCTTCGCGGTTAGCTATAAGCTATAGGCTCTAAGCTCTAAGATTATAGCTAATAACTTTCTGGTTAAATAGCCAGAGGATATAATCTCAAACCTAGAACTTAAAACTGGGGTGCTAGGATTCGAACCTAGGAATGTCGAGACCAAAACCCGATGCCTTACCGCTTGGCGACACCCCATCGCATTCACCTTAAATATAATAGCAGTTATTTCCCCGAACCTGTCAAGTATTACTCAAAATATTTTTCACTTTGCTTGCCAAGCCAAGATTAATAAGGCATTAACAATAGCAGCAGCAACAGGAGAACCTCCTTTTCTTCCTTCTGTAAGGATTTGCGGTACATTAAGCTTGGCTAGAGTCTGTTTTGACTCGACTACAGAGACAAAACCTACAGGTACGCCAATGATTAGAGGAGGATAACTAGATGAATTAGCCAATTGTGAGCATAATCCTATAAGGGCAGTAGGCGCATTACCGATCGCGTAAATAGCATCAGGATATTTTTGCCAACAACGTAATAACCCTGTTTCCGTGCGGGTTTTACCTACTTCTGCTACATTAGCTTGTTCGATCGCAGTAATTACAGGATTATTAAAAGTTTTTCCCACCATTGTGCTAATCCCCTGTTTTACCATTGTCACATCAGTAACAATTGGCACTCCACGGCGTAAAGCCTTAATACCAGAGTCGATAGCATCGGGACTAAATTTAAGTAACTGAAGATAGTCAAAATCGGCAGTGGCATGAATTACACGACGGGCGATCGCATATTCTTGGGGATTAAAATGATGAGTGCCAATTTCTCGATCGATTAGCGCGAAACTCTGTTCTAAAATAGGATGATTTAGCTGCTTCAAAACTTAACCATTGCCCAATCTGGTTCTCGATAGTAGTCGATCATAGTATCAAATTTATGTAACTGAAATTGATTTATCGTCAGAAGTTGCGGTTTGATTTCGACTAGGCGAGTATTAATTTTAGAAATAATCTTAAGTAGACGATCGCTTATCCCCTCGTTCTCGATTTGCCCAAAGTAACCCAAAGTAACATGGGCAGTATAGTCATACTGTTGTTCGATACCTAAACCAATTAAAGTGCGATTCTGATAAACATAGCGACGTAGTTGAATGATAGCTTCGTAGCTTTCTCGATCTTTTGGTACTAAACAAGCCACTATAGCTCTTGGTCTAATTACCAATCCTAACAACTGCCAAGTAATGGGTTTAATCACAGAAATTGTTTGTCGATACTTCTCAAAAGTTGTTTTAATTTCTTTTCTCAATTCTGCTTCAAAATTAGGGTCTTCTTCTATAGCATGGCGGTAAGAATTTTCCCAAATCAAATCTGCCAGGGTTAAATGAAAAGTTGCTGGTGGCAACATAATCAATAAATCTGGCCCTAGATTTTCTTGTATTTCTTGTTGTAGTTCCTTTAAATGATGATAAAACTCACCGTTGGCAGGATCTTCTTTCCCCAGAGGAGTACTAATAGTATATCCAGGAAACTTGGCTGGTTTACCAGCTACAAATTTGGGGGATGATTGAATGCTTTTTAGCTGAGTCTCATGACTTTCTGGTAAAGTCTGTCTAGCTACTCGATTAATATAGTCTTGATAGGTCTCGTCCAAACTTAAATCATCCTTACTTACTACTTTTATCAATTGTAATGAGCGTAGAGTTTTCTTGACATGAAAAATTTATCGATCTTTAACATAGCTATAAGTCATAAAATACTTGATTTTCGACCAGTCTAATATATAGATATATTTATGCAAAAGTCAATAAACATTTATTTTCATTTATGATAGAAATTATATAAGGAAACATCCTAGTCCAAATCTAAGAGCTAAAGGAGATAAAACCTTTGATTCAGACAACTCTACATCAGCTAAAAGTATTTGAAACAGTAGCTCGCCACGCCAGTTTCACTCGTGCTGCTGAAGAGTTATTTATCACGCAACCAACTGTGTCGAGTCAAGTCAAACAACTAACTAAAGCCATCGGTTTGCCTTTGTTCGAGCAAATTGGTAAAAGTTTATATTTGACTGAGGCAGGTAAGGAATTATTGGCAACCTGTCACGATATTTTTGAACGCCTGAATAACTTTGAAATGAAGATAGCTGACTTAAAAGGCACAAAACAAGGACAGTTAAGATTAGCCGTAATTACCACTGCTAAATATTTTGTTCCTCGTTTACTCGGCTCTTTTTGCCAGCATTATCCTGGGGTAGATGTGGCATTACAAGTAACGAATCATCAAGAAATTCAGAGAAGGATGCTGGAAAATGAAGATGATTTGTATATAGTCAGCAATCCCCCACAAGAAATAGACTTGCGGAGTCAACCGTTTATCGATAACCCATTAGTTGTGGTAGCGAATAAAAACCATCCCCTAGCAGATCGAAGAAATATACCCATCCAAAAGCTAAATGATATACAGTTCATTATGCGAGAAAAAGGTTCTGGTACGAGAAAAGCAGTATTAGAACTCTTTACCAAAAACAAAATCTCTGTAAAAGTCAAATTAGAACTAGGTAGTAACGAAGCGATTAAACAAGCGATCGCTGGAGGATTGGGTATTTCTGTATTATCAGAACATTGTCTGATTTCTGAGGGGATGAGTGGAGAGTTAACTATTCTTGATGTAGAGCATTTTCCCATCAAACGTCGCTGGTACGTCTCTCACCTAGCAGGCAAACAACTATCTGTAATCGCTCAAACTTTTTTAGATTATCTCTTAGCAGAGAGTAGAAATATTCCTTTGCCACCCTACCGTATGGCAACTACGATTTAATTTGACGATCGGGCTAAATTTTTAAGTCCTTCTCTGGGAACATGGAATCTAGTCCCCAAGAAGGTCACCGTTACACCGCCACGTCCGTCATAAACGCAAGGGGCTGTGACTTGAATTTATTTCAAGTCCCTGAAAGCCCCGCCTGGGGAGACCCCAGGCGACGCGGACTTGTAAAAGCGGTGACCGCATTCCGCGGTAAAATTATCGAGCTACTCTATTTATACAACTCAGTGGAAAGCTGCAAAGCAAGAATTCCAGGTAATAGTGCTAATACCAAAGCCATAATAACTTGAGTATCGGTTAAAGGCATAGTCAAAAACTCCTAATCAAAAAGTTATTCATTAACTACTAATTTGCTCTATAATTGCCCTCCTCCCAAACAAATCTTTACAAGATGCAACATAATTGATTAATGGAGGCAAAAAACAGGTGTAAATCTTGTTTGTACCGTAACTTTATTGTCACATTTTGTATAGAGCTATTAATGCTAGAAAATATTATTGATTTTCCTCTGGATTCAGGTATTGAAACTTTTTTCTTGTTGCTAATCTTAATCTCATTAGAAGCAGTTTTGTCTGCGGACAATGCGATCGCCTTGGCTGCCATTTCTCAAAGTCTAAAAGACAGTAAACTACAACAGCAAGCTTTAAATATAGGTTTAGTATTTGCCTATGTTTTAAGAATGGTATTAATTTTGACGGCTACCTGGGTGATTCAATTTTGGCAATTTGAATTATTAGGGGCTGTTTATCTCTTGTGGTTAGTATTTAATTACTTTACTTCTTCTGATTCTGAAGATGAATCTAACCCACACCATAGTTTGGGTTATTCTTCTTTATGGCAAGTAATTCCTTTAATTGCCGTTACCGATCTGGCTTTTTCTCTTGATAGTGTCACTACCGCGATCGCCATTGCCGATGAAATCTGGCTTATTCTTTTAGGTGGGACGATCGGTGTCATAACTCTTAGGTTCTTAACACAGTTATTTATTCGTTGGTTAAATGAATATACTTATTTAGAAGACGCGGGTTTTATCACAGTAGGTTTAGTCGGTTTACGTTTATTAATTAGAGTTATTCAACCAGATTGGGTGCCTCCAGAATGGTTCATGATCTCTATGATTTTTGTTTTATTCTTTTGGGGTTTTTCTCAGCGCGAGGAGACTAAAGATTCATGATTAATCAATAATCGACAACCAAAGATACAGATCCAGCGATTAAGTTGAGGAAAACAGCACATTTTTAGTAATAAAATCAACAACCTCTGCTAATCCTTCTCCTGTTTTGCAATTAGTGTAAATAATTGGTTTACCATGGCGATACTCTGGTGCTTGTTGACGAATTAATTCTAAGTCCACTCCAACATAAGGAGCAATATCGATTTTGTTAATTATGGCTAAATCTGCCTGGACAAAACCAGGGCCATTTTTACGGGGAATATCGTCTCCTGCTCCCACATCAATCACAAAAATATAGGCATCTACTAAATCGTAGCTAAAAGTAGATGCTAGATTATCACCTCCACTTTCAATAAAAATTAAATCTAACTGAGGATATAATAGTTCCAAATCTCGAACTGCCAGTAGATTCATCGTGGGGTCTTCTCGAATTGCTGTATGAGGACAACTACCTGTTTCTACCCCAACAATGCGATCGCCAGGTAAAAAACCTTGATTTTTTAAACGATCTGCATCTTCTGTAGTTAATAAATCATTAGTTACTACGGCAATTTCTATTCCTTGTTGCTGTAAAGAAGGTATTAAACATTCTAATAAAGCTGTCTTTCCACTACCTACAGGCCCGCCAATTCCTAACCGTGCCACTGGTTTGTTCATTATCTACCTATTAATTTATGCTGCATCGACTTCTTTTATCTAATCACAGTAAACCCGAAACTTACCGAGATTTTAAAAATCAGTCTATAAAATAGGGAAAAACAGGAGAGAAACAGATAAAATAATTTATCTATTTTTCCCCTGAGAACAACCATAACTTTTTCCGAACGGTTCTTATAAATAATATTAGGACAAGCTCAATAATCTTTCTTCGTGATAATTACCTAAATTATTTGGACAACTTAGACACCGTCTCCGTATTTTACCTGAAATAATATTTACGTAAAATCTAGCAAAGCTAAAAATTTAGAGGGCAAAATTGTCAATAATTTCTATAATCCAAATAATATCCTCAGCGTCATATCGCCAATCCATCGGGATAGTTAAAATTTGCTCGGATAGAGCGATCGCTTTTAGATCTTTAGAAGAAACCCCCTCGTAAGGTTGTTTCCAGTGAATCGGTGCAAAGATATTGTGACTAATTAAGTATTTTTGGAGAGCATCTCTAACTTGTTTACTCTGACAAAGAATAATGCCATTAAACGGAACAATATCTCGCTCCCAATGGTTAAATAAAGGCTTCCAGTAAGGATTGGGCTTATTTTTTGATAAATCCGAGAATTTACGGATATTAGCTTCTCTTTTTTGTCGTAAACTCTCAACATCAAGAAATTTTAGGATGTTAGCAGTAAAAACAGAGATAACTGAATTAGTAGGGTCGTCAAGTTTATTCTGACCATCTCTACTCAAACTTAAATAATCTTCTTTGTTAACAGCTAATCCTTGAAGATAAGCTCGTTTTAAAATCATACTCATGAGTCTGAGAGTAGCACCAGGCGATTCTTGACCCCAAGGCTTAGGTAGATCGAGATTTTGGGGCGACCACACAATTGCACCATCAGGGATGGGTAAGGTTTTATGTAAAGAGGCAACAGCATAATTAGCCTTACTATTTTTTGCCCAAAGAGAAAAAGGATCGTGAGTATGATCTTCAATTAAGATGGCTTGGGGATGTTCCTTTTGCCAATCTTGCCAGGGTTGTTGTGGTTTAATTCCAAATAAATTGACTGCTATAACTAAGTCTCCTGGTAAAGCCTTAAGGGTATTAAAATCGGGAGTCGATCTGTTGGGTAAGTCTCGATACCAACAAACCTCAAAAACTGTTAGTAGTTTACTAACTACACTCATACAATAAAAAGATGGGACATGAATCCTTAAAGGTTTTTCTGGTTGCTGCGGAAATAAACTTTTAAGAGCTAAAAAACCAGCCGTTGCTGTAGAAAATAATTGATATCGATCGCTCAACCAAAATGATGCTGGTGAAGAGAGTAAGATATCTTCTGACCAATCAAAATCCGAACCAATTTCCCATCTTTTCTTTTTAGATTTAAATCTGTGTGCCAAAAAATTCTTCTCCTGTGGCATGGTTATCCTGACTCACGTTTTCTCTTTTAAGGACGACAAGAATAGTTAGCAAAAAAATCTTGAAGTCGAGCCACAAATTCCAATTATCTACATACCAAACATCTAATTCAAATTTCTTTTCCCAGTCGCCATCTAACTGACGACGACCATTAACTTGCGCCCATCCCGTAATACCAGGCAAAACTTGATGACGGCGTGCTTGTTCGGGAGTATAGCGATCGAGATAACATACTAGTAAAGGACGAGGGCCAATAAAACTCATATCTCCTTTGAGGACATTCCAAAGTTGCGGTAATTCATCTAAACTAGTTTTACGCAACCATTCACCAAAAGCAGTAAGCCGTTGCTCATCAGATAAAAGATTGCCCGCTTCATCTACAGCATTAGTCATAGTGCGAAATTTATAAAATTTAAAAATACGATTATTTTTTCCAGGACGCTCTTGGGCAAAAATAACAGGACTACCCATTTTAAAATAAACGGCGATCGCGACAAACAGCATAATAGGGGCAAAAATAATTAGGGCGATGGCTGCTATTAATCTATCTAATATAAATTTCAGTAGTTTGTTAATTGTTAACATAAAAGTATTAGTTCCCGATTGAATCTTCATATAAACTAATTTTTTTATTTTATTTGACTAAGAATCACACAAGACAAAATGATTTTTTTTCAGTAGCTTGCTGATAAATTTTTTCATACAATTTGATTATATGGCTAACATCATAATCAGCCATTTTTTGCCTACCTTTTTTACCCATCTTAATTACTGCTTGAGGATGATTTAGTAACCAATCGATCGCTAAAGCCAAACTGCTACTATCTCCTACTTTGACAAGCAACCCACAGCCTTCATCTAACAAATCTCTAATTCCGCGAATATCAGTCCCGATTACGGGTTTTTCTAAACATAAAGCCTCCATAATACTTCGAGGTAGTCCTTCTTGTTTAGAAGTAAGTAAAATAGCTTTGGAAGTACTAATTAAAACTGGTATATCTGAACGAAAACCGAGAAAATGTAATTGCCTCTGCAATCCTAATTCAATACCTAACTTTTCTATTTCTACTTGTAAAGGTCCATCTCCAGCAAAGGCAATATGCACATTATTATTATTTAATTTTTTTAATGCCTGTAAAATATCTCGATGGCATTTACGAGGGATAAATTCTGCGATACAAAGAAACAAGACATCTTCTTTTTTAAGTCCTAATTCTTGTCGTAATTGTTCTATCTCTCGTTCGGTTACATTTCTAGAATTATAGAGACTAGTATCTACACCAATGCCAGGAGTATAATAAACTCTATTTTCGGGAATAATCTGATATTTTTTAGCAGCAGTTTCATCTTCTCGATTAATCGTAATTAAATAGTCTGTCCATTGACCCGCTAATTTTTCTAAAGTCAAAAAAATTAGATTTTTAAGAATATTTCCGCCTCGATGAAAATGGAAACCATGGGCAGTATAAATTACCGATGTCTGAGATAATTCCTGTTGCTTTTTTTTATTTCTTAAAGCAAACCTAGTAATAAAAGCTGCTACAGGAGTATGTACGTGAACGATATCGTATTGTTCTGCTGTTAATATTTCTTTAATTCGGGGCGCAGCAACAAATAGATTTTTGGGGTCTAGAGGATTACGCGACCATTCTACATCCCAAACGCGATCGAATTTTTGTTGACATTCATTAAAGTGAGAAATTCCTTGTGCCATACCATCTACCCGCCAACCTATAGAGCGAAAATGTTCGGCAAAAGGTAATAGAAACCCAATCAGAGTTTCTGGTACAGTAGCTACAAATAAAGCAGTTTTCATTATTAATTTAGTTTAAGTATTAGTAATATAGTCGATAGTTAATTTTGCTAGTGATACTTAAGTATTTTCCGAGTAAAGTTGTCTTAGTTATTCATAAACTCACGATCGAGAAATTGAGAAATTTCAAAAGTTACAAATATTTTTTAAATTAAGCAAATTTTTCTGCTAATTACCCTTTTAGAACTAAGTTTTTATCTATTAAAAAGTATAAACTGAAAAAAAATATATCTTTTTATATATCGAAAAAAACATCTTAAATACATAAACTAAAGAAGATTATTTATATTTTCTTTTTATTTGTCTAAGTGTAAGTAAGATCGCTTTTTTTAAATAACCCGCAACTTGGATGAAATAGGTATTTTATTGGTCTAACTACAACTTGCTATCGATTTACTAAAATAAACTCATAACGATTATGAATAATTTAGAGCGATAAGAGAGAACAAAAATTATGGCTACCCTAGAACAAAGACGTAGGGAAAATGTCGATGGCAACTTTTATGTAGATGCTACTTGTATCGACTGCGACACCTGTCGTTGGATGGCACCAGAGATATACACGAGAAAAGGAGATCGATCGGCAGTATATCATCAACCCGATAACGAGGAAGAAAAGTTAGCAGCAATGCAAGCTTTATTATCTTGTCCAACCGCTTCTATCGGTACGGTAGAAAAACCAAAAGATATCAAAGTAGCCCAGCAAACTTTTCCACAGTTAATCGCAGACAACGTTTATCATTGTGGCTATCATTCCGAAAAATCTTTTGGTGCTGCTAGTTACTTTATTAAAAGAGATGCAGGTAATATTCTGATTGATTCTCCTCGTTTTGCACCGCCTCTAGTCAAACAACTAGAACAAATGGGGGGTGTAAAATATATGTATCTCACCCATAAAGACGATGTAGCCGATCATCAAAAATTCCACGATCGATTTAGTTGCGATCGCATTTTACACGAAGACGATCTTACTAATAGTACTAGAGATGTAGAAATTAAGCTTTCTGGCAATGACACCGTAGAATTTGCCGAGGATATTTTAATTATTCCCGTCCCAGGGCATTCTGAAGGACATACAGTACTTTTGGATCGAGAAAAATTTCTATTTACAGGAGATCATTTAGCTTGGTCGCCTTACTTAAATCATCTCTATGCTTTTCGTCGTTTTTGTTGGTATTCTTGGACAGAACAGTTAAAATCTATGGATAAACTGGCTAAATACTCCTTTGAATGGGTATTACCAGGTCATGGTCGTCGTTTTCATGCCGACAGAGAAACCATGAGTAAATCAATGCAAAAATGTTTGACTTGGATGAGAGAACAATAAACCCACATTCCGCAGGTTACCACCATATGTATGGTAGTTTCCATGTATCACGCTCCATATAGTATATAAGTACAATTTAACTCGCTATAGGTAGAGTGTATTTTTGTTCTTTAACACTGTAGATAGT
>JBFRWK010000096.1:0-13232 GCA_051439545.1 Xenococcaceae cyanobacterium
ATCTAGATTTGGACATTACTGATGAATTAATAATTGCCGTCAGTTAACGAATTATCGATTGTTCCAGCTACTCTAGGGACAAAAGCTAGTTAATGGAAATAGCCAATTTTAGAAGTTTATAGAGTAACCCTCTTTTGTCAATCTAGGAAAATTTAACGAATTTACGCCATTTCAGCCAACGAAAAATCAAGATTTTGACCCACTCTGACAGAAGAGAGGTAAATTATGGTTGATTTCCCCAAGCCCCTAAGTCCCTAAACCCCTATCGTTTAAAATCTTTGACTTATCTCTTTTTGAAACAGCCCTACCTCCGCAAGGGAACGCGCACCTCCCGAAGGGCAAGTAGTGAGTAGCTAATTTATGTCCTAATACCAATATGTATTGCTATAGAAGTTAACCTTCTAAAAACTAGCGATCGCAAAACACTACTAACTACTAACTACTAACTACTAACTAAACGTATACTTCTAGATCAACTAAGTTGCTCAAATAACTCAGGCATATTGGGATTATAAATAAGCAAATAGTTCCAATAATTTTCAAATACCGATTCTACATAACCTTTAGTTTCTGGAAAAGGAATTTGTTCGACAAAAAGATCGGGGTCGCTTAAGCCATATCTAGAAATCCACTTAGCTACATTATTAGGGCCTGCGTTATAGCTAGCCACAGCTAACATAGAATTATTATTATATTTACGATGGGTATAGTCTAAATAAAAAGTACCAAAATTGATATTATCTTCTGGATTAGTTAAAGAATAATTTGGCTGTTGAATTTGTTCGGCTATCCATTGTCCAGTCCCAGGCATCACCTGCATAAGACCTAATGCCCCCGCAGAAGATTGTATTTCTGGTTCAAAACGAGATTCTTGGCGAATTAAACTAATTACTAGTAAAGGATTTAGTTGTCGCTGTTGTGACCAATTCAAAATACTTTCAGAAAAAGGCATGGGGAAAAGTGCCTGCCAATATTGAGAAGTTTGCCTTAGTGCTTCCCATTGTTCTCTATCTTGAGGATTATCCCTATTTTTCAGCGACCAGATTTGATTAATTCCACGTAAATTTTTACCTTGAGACAATTTCATTAAACCCAAGGTGAACTCTTCGGCAACGGTAAGATTTTGTTTATTATCGATCTCTGCCTGAAATTGTTGCCATGCTTCTTCTTCTAAGCCTAGTTGATAAAGTTCTCGAAAAATTTCTGAACCTGCGGGAGGCAAAAAACGGGTATTAGTTGAGGATATGCTAGGTAGTTTCTGACGCACTGTCGTAAAGTCCCCCACATCCCAACCTAAAGCTACTGCCGATCGCCAGGCATAGTAAGATTGAGGATAATGTTTGAGAACCGATTCCATGGCTGTTTGGGCTTCTTCTGTATAACCCAATTGTTGCGCCCACTTACCTACCCAAAAACCAGCTTTTGGTGCTATAGAACTATCGGGATTATTGACAGAAATTGGTTGCGCCCATTGCCAAGCACTTCTAAAATCCTGCGCTTGAGCTTTTTTCCGTGCCATACTCCATCGGTATTCTGCTGCTGTCTCTGAATTAGCATAATTAGTTAAGAGGGTTTGACGGGCTTCGGCTGCGGAAACTGGACTTTTAAGAGATTCAAGCAATTCCGCTTTTTCCATCAAGGCTTGGGGTGCTTCTTTGGGAAACCTACGGATAACCAGATCGAGATATTGTAAAGCTTCTTTCTGATTAACTATAGTGGCTAGACGGCGTAAACCCAATCCTGTTTCTTCTGCTTGGGGAAATGTTTGCAGTAGTTGGAGATAATATTGTTTTGCCCTAGTTTTATCATTACCTAAATGTAAACCTCTGGCTGCACGATAAAGATTGCGAGGAGTACGGGGTGCTTGGGTATAAGCTTTACCTGCTTTACCATAGTCCCATTTTAGCCAATAGCCATCGGCGATCGATTCCCAATCTGCTGCACTTAGCTGACTACTATATTCTTTAACTAAAAGATCTCGCATTCTTTTTACAGCTTTGTCATCTGGTGTATGTTTAACCAAAATGAGCATCAGTTTGGGTTGATGGGGATTTTGGGCGAGTAGTTGACGCACAATATCGTGAGTGCGAGGATAATTAGGAAATTGAGTTATGGCTTGCTCCCAATAGCTAGGATTGTTTTTACCTAGTCTGTATAATGCCTCTACTGTGGCGGGAGAATCATTATATTGGGTAATTAGTTGTTGCCAAACTTCTTTAGCTTGAGAATAATTTCCCTCTAATTCGTAGGCTTTTCCTTGTTTGAGTAGAATATAAGGAGCAAGTATCGGATAGTTTTTTTCTAAATTTTTTAATTGCTTTAGGGCTTGTTCTCCCCGATTTTCTCCGAGAGAATTTAATGCTAGTAAAAAAGTCGCTCTATTGTTATTTATAGAGGTGTTATCTGTAGATGCTAATACTGTATCTTCAGAAAATAAATTACTTTTTTGAGTATTATTCGATTTGGTAGTAATTTGGTTATTATCTGTCAGGGATTGTTGAGATCGATCGAGCTTGGCGATCGCGCCTAATAATCCTATTGAAGCTAAAGTAATAATGCTAGTTATCAAAAATTTATTCTTCATTTTTTTGAGAAATATGATTCAACCAAATCTAAGCAGTCAATAATACTCTTAAAATTATTTATACTGCTCTAGAATAAAATACCTAGTATAAAATTAATTCACGTAAAAAATAACTATATTTAGTTAGATCCTCGTTAATAATAATTAGATATAATACAGTTCTTTAATCTATTTAAAAAGAATATAAGTAATAAAAACAACAGAAAATCCACCGAACTTATAGTTTTGATTAATTAAATTTATTTAAGGTCAAAAACTTATTTTCGGAATATATTTTACTTAAACAAAGTATTTTAACTTAAGTGTAATTATCCTTTAACCCCACTGCCAACATCTGTCGGAATAATATATCTTTGAACAAACAAAAATAAGAGTATAATTGGGGCGATCGAAATGACCGATCCAGCAGCAATTAATCGCCAGTCTAAGGAAAAAGTACCAGCTAGAGTTGCTACTCCTAAAGGTAAAGTGTAATATTCAGGTCGATCGAGTACAATTAGAGGCCAAAGAAAATCACTCCAAGAAGCAATAAACACAAAAATAGCTAAGGTAACTAGGGCAGGGCGCACGGCAGGTAACATAATATGCCACCAAATACCTAATTCCGAACAACCATCCATCCGCGCTGCTTCTTCTAATTCAGTAGGTACGGCTGCAAAAGCTTGACGTAACAAGAAAATACCAAAAGCAGAAGCAAGATTAGGTAAAATTACCCCTAAGTAAGTATTTCTTAATCCCAAATTTACTACCAAAATATACAGAGGAATCATCACAATTTGAAAGGGAATAGCAATAGTTGCCACAGTTAAGGCAAAAATCAACTTTCTTCCTTTAAAATTGAGGCGCGCTAAAGGATAAGCAGCTAAGGCACAAAATAATAAATTTAAACCAACAGTAAAAATAGCTACGATCGCGCTATTAACTAGATAGTTACCAAAAGGATAAGTTTGCCATACTGTGAAAAAATTGCCCAAGGTAGGCTGTTGGGGTATTAGTTGTGGTGGAAAGCCAAATATATTTTCTGTCGGTGACTTGAAGGCAGTACCTACTAGCCACAACATTGGAAATAACATCACCAGCGCGATCGCGCTGAGTAGTAAATATGTTCCTAAAAGCTGATAAATCTTGGGGGTTTTAATCACGGGATTATTTTTCTAGGCGTACCACATACCACTGTAAATATTTTCCTACACCTACATCTAGCTCAAAATAATTTTCCATTAGATGTTTGGCTTGCTCTTCTACAGAATCAAAATGAGATAATTCTCGTGGAATCTCTACTTTGCCAGATGATAATATATCTTGAAGCTTTTGTTGTAATTCTGGAGGAGTCATAAATTGTTCTTCTCGATCTGTTTCAAGAACAACAAACCCGTCCTCTTGATACATAATAGAGTCTGCCATAGTAATTAGATGGTAGTAATTTAAAAAAATTGTAGCAAGTAGATTTCGCTGTGAGAGTAAAAGCTAAGATCGATTGCTTACTACTTACTACTCTCTACTCTCTACTCCCTACTTACTACTCACTACTCCCTACTCACTACTTACTACTTTATTCTTCTCCCTCAACTTGGGCGCGATATTCTATCGCCGAGAGAGTGTCCGTTAGTTCATCGTCGGGGTTATCTACCCGCACTTTAAGTAACCAACCTTCGCCATAAGGATCGTCAGCGATCGATTCTGGAGATTCTATCATCGCTTCATTTCTGTCTATTACTGTCCCAGAGATAGGGGGATATAAATCTTCTACTGCTTTAACCGATTCGATCGTCCCAAAGCTTTCTCCTACTTCTACAGCATCTCCTATTTCTGGTAATTCGAGAAAAACCAAATCTCCTAATTGCTCGATCGCAAAAGCACTCACACCGATAGTAGCAATTTCTCCATCGAGACGAACATATTCATGACTATCGAGATATTTTAAATCTTCGGGATACTCTAGTTCCATCCTCTATCCTCAACTAATTTAGTAATAAAGCTAAGTTTACAAAAATTTTTTCAAAAAAAACCAATATGGACTAATTTAACCCGAGTTCTAATCAGATAAAAGGGGTAAACTCAGGTAATCTTGTCATTTAACCTGCAAACTCCACAGTCTATTTTAAGGCAGCAGCTAACTTAAAAGGACGCAATAAAGACAATTATTCTTGATAAAAATTGATAATTACATATCATATTTTTCGATTAATATCATTGCTTATTCGGTCTAAAATTTGAGCAATGGTTTTTGCTAAATTCATGTAACTTAGCTAATCGCTAATTTTAAGGGTCTTACTGATATACCCTCTTAGCAGTAATTTACGAGTTACAATCGTATCTAAAATTCGATAGCTTTGAAGGATCTAAAAAACTATCTAGCCCTATTCTCTGCCTACTCAAACTATGGGCGATCGCCTCTCTGCCTAAAGTAAGAAAATAAATAATTAACCCGAGAGAAATATTAGTAGACTTTAGATAGATATATTTTGTGCAACTTTGTTGGCTTCTCTTTCAATTCATAGTTTGTTTTATCGGATAAAAGGCTATTAAAATTTGAAATTTTCCTTCCTCAAAACCCGTCTATTTGCTCCATTGTATGCAAGTATGGCTTTATTACTCATTCTTCTATTGGGTCAAGAAGCTTTGAGTTTTATAGTACAAATACGACAAAAAGAAGCTATAGAGCAAATTAGTAATCGCTTTGAGGCTAAACGAGAAAGCGAACATTTACTAGAAATAATAATTCAAAAAAAAGCTATTTTAGGAAGTTATTTACTCAATTCAACCACCCTGACTTTAGAAAATTATAGACAAAAAGAAAATGAATTCCAAAATAGTCTCGATCGCTTATCCATATTATTACAAGATAACCCCACTCAGCTAAAACAACTCCACAAGATTCAAACCTTTTATCATCGATGGCATAATCAGTCGATTCAACCAATTATCGATGGCTCTTTCAATTTATCTGAATTACCGAAGCCTAGTTCTTTAAATACTCTCCAAACTTCTGTAGAAAATTTAATCGAGCAAGAACAAAAGCTGTTAAGTAGTTCTAGTACACATCTAGATAAGTTAGCGCAACTTAATCGGTTTAATTCAAGTTTGAGTTTGTTCAATATTGTGTTTATTCTTGTAGGAGCGGGAATAAATCTATGGCTGCTGCGACAAAGAGTCGAGCTACCTTTGAAACATTTAACCAAAGTGAGCCACACTTGGCGAAAAGGAAAACTACAAGCTCGCTTACAATATTCATCCGAAGATGAAATCGGTCAACTAGCCAAGGCACTAAATCTTATGGCTAGTAATATTAATACCCATCAACAATTGATCCAGAACCGAACTCAACAGTTAGAAGACTTGATTAGGACATTATCTCACGATCTACGTACTCCACTATTGGCAAACCGTAATACTCTAGATGCCATTCTGGGGGGAGCATTTGGCTCTGTAGACGATCTGCTCAAAGAATTACTTAGAGAATATCGTCAAGCTAATGAAGATCTTATCGAGCTAGTTGAAGACTTACTTGATGTTAGTCGTTATGAAGCAAAAGGGAATCAAATCATTAATCGAGAACCTCTAGATTGGTCAAAAATTTTCGCCCGCGTTACTACTTGGAATCAAAGTGTAACCCAGAAAAAATGCGAGCTTGTATGTAATATTGCTCCTTCACTACCAACTGTTTATGGCGATCCGATCGAAATTCAGCGAGTTTTACAAAATCTGGTAGATAATGCCGTACGCTTAAGTGAGCCTGGGCAAAAAGTAGATCTTGGGGTAAATGCCTTTGGAGATAAAGAAATTAGAATTTACGTGCAGGATCGAGGCCCTGGGATTGCCCCTCAGGAAACAGAACTTTTGTTCTATCGCTTTGTTCAAGGACTGGGTCGCAAAGGAAAAGCAGGATTAGGATTATATCTATGTCGTCAGATTGTAGAAGCCCATGGAGGAACTATTCAAGTTGACAGTGTTCTTGGGGAAGGAAGCACATTTTGGTTTACACTACCTAGAGAAAAACTTGAAAAGTAACTAGAATCAAAAAGCTTAATTTCAAGGTTTGATAATAATAAATCTCTTTATCCCCTTAGTTCGCTCCTTCTTGGCAAATAACTCACTAAAATAACACAAAATGCTTTCAAAATGAGAATTGCAGTAATCAGAGCATTGTGTCTAATTTTATAGATTACAAAGCAATATATATGTCTAAAATTGACGAACGGTCTCTTATTAATGTTCTTTTAGTTGATGACCATAATTTACTTCGCCTTGGTTTAAAAGGTCAGTTTAGCTTAGAATCGGAGTTTGAAGTAGTAGGAGAAGCTGAAGATGGAGAACAAGCTATTAGCTTAGTCGAGCAACTCAATCCTCATATAGTATTGATGGATATAGACCTTCCTATCACAGATGGGATAACTGCTACTCAGCGCATTAAGAACACAGATATTAACACCCGAGTTATTGCCTTGACTGCTTTTGGTGATGACGAGCGCATCATTGGAATGTTGGCTGCGGGAGCAGATGGATACTGTCTCAAAAGTATTGAATGGCAACAACTCTTAGCAGTTATTCGGTTAGTTCAGAGTGGAGGGACTTATCTCGATCCGAAAATTGCGCATAAAGTAGCTGTAATGCTCCAGTCTCAAGTTAATTTAGTTCAGAAACCTTCGATCGAGCCATCTTCTCTTCTCAGCAGTCGCGAGCGAGAAATATTACAACTGATCGGTGAAGGACTATCAAACCCAGAAATAGCCAAACAACTTCATCTCTCTTTGGGAACTGTAAAATCTTACGTTCGCAATATTCTTAACAAACTATGTGTAGACGATCGCGTTCAAGCAGCAGCTAAAGCAGTACGCGAGGGCTTAATTTGATTTTTTGGCTTTTTCCCAGGAATTTTAGCCGACTGGATATCCAGTTGGATAGGTATAGATATCATCCGCTCACCAGAAAAAATAACTTACAGACAGTGTTAAGAAATATTGCTAATGAGCCATATTGAGATTGTTTAGAGTAAGCAGATTAAAATTCAGCGTCAAGTTATCGATCGGGAGTAAGTAAGGTGAGTAAGTTAAAATTTCCCATAGCATGGAGTGCTTTTTTCTTAAAATTATTATCTTCTTTAGACATATCTAACCGCCACCTGGTTCATGATAATCGAGACAAAAGACCTCATCTGAGCCATAGCCAAACCAACAATACAAAAAAATCGAGACTAAATAGGATCGTCAAAAAGTTTAAATTTCCTGTTACCTCCAGTATTATTTTCTTAAGCATAATATTTCTAAATCTACCGAACAGCGACCTCGTTCGAGCTAACGAAAGCGATCGAGTTACCAGTAATGCTCAAGCTAGCCAAGAAAAAACAGTTATCAATAATGTTGAAGCTAACCAGGAAAAAACACCTCATTGGGGTTATGGAGGAGCCGAAAATCCAACAGAATGGGGTAAGTTGAGTCCTGAATTTGCAGCTTGTGAAAATGGTAAGAATCAATCTCCTATAGATATACATTCAGTTGAAATTAGTCCCGTTCACCAAGCTGCATCGGCTAGAATTAAGTTTTACTATCAACCTACACCATTAGAAGTAGTTAATAATGGACATACCGTTCAAGTTAATTACGCGGAAGGTAGCTCTGTCACGATTGACGGTCAAGAATATAAACTAAAACAATTTCATTTCCATACTCCCAGCGAACATACTGTCAAAGGTAAATCCTATGCAATGGAAGCCCACTTAGTTCACCAAAATCAAAAGGGTGAATATGCGGTAATTGCTCTATTTATTGAGCCAGGTGCAGAAAATAAACTAATGGAAACTATTTGGGAAAACATCCCCGAGACAGGACAAGTTAAGGCTGTAAGCAATGTTAAGATTAATGTTACTAATTTTCTACCCAAGAGTGAATCTAATTATCATTATGTAGGTTCTTTAACTACACCTCCCTGTCATGAAGGAGTTAATTGGTATATTTTCAGAGAACCAATTCAAGCTTCTCGGGAACAAATTAATCAATTCAATGAAATTTATAGTGTTAATTCCAGACCAGTTCAACCCATCAACAATAGACATATTGAGTTTGAAGGTTGACAGGAACTAGGGAGTAGTTAGTTGTTAGTTGTTAGTTGTTAGTAGAGAAAATAAGAGTTTTGAATTTATTTTGGTGCATAAGTCTAGTTTATTTAACCTGTAAACTACGCAATCTATTTAAGGCAGCAGCTAATTCAAAACTACGAAATAAAGCCAAATCTCCTTGGTAAAAATCAGTAATTACATCTAATGTTTTTTGGTTAATATCATTACTTATTAGGTCTAAAATTTGGGCGATAGTTTGTTGTGAATTCATGTAGTTTTCTTTGGCATAAACAATAGCTAAAGCGATCGCTCTTAATTGTCCTGCATCAACTATTTGTTCTACGGCAGTAAGATCGATATCTTCTGTGCCAAAAGCAATTTCATCTACATCTCGAACTTTTAATTTCACATCTTTTTTGCCTCGACTGGGGTTAATACTGTATGCTAATGGTATCCTGGGCTTAATCTGACCGAAATTTGCCCCTCCTTCAGAATTGCGGTTAGTGATGTTAGCTACAGCGATCGCTTTGGCTTGTTCTGTGACATCCTGGGGTATAAAATTTTCCATAGCAATAACTGTATCTGCCACATCAAAATAATCTCCACTTCCCCCCATAACTAAGATGGTAGAAACATTGTAGTCAGTGTAGAGTTGTTTTACTTTATCGATAAAGGGGGTAATTGGTTCTAAGTCCTTACTAATTAACTGTTGCATCCGTCGATCGCGAATCATAAAATTAGTTGCTGCTGTATCTTCATCGATTAGTAGTAATTGAGTTCCTGCTTCGATCGCCTCGATAATATTGGCTGCTTGAGAAGTACTCCCACTGGCATTAGTAGTAGAAAAATTAGTAGTAGAACGTCCTTGGGGTAACCGAGTAATAAAAGGAGAAATATCCACTCCTGCAATACTTCGTCCATCTTCTGCGCGAATTTTAACTGCCGTGGGATTAGTCACTACAAATTCTCTACCATCCCCAGGAATGTGATTATATACTCCCAGTTCGATCGCTTTGAGTAAAGTAGATTTGCCATGATAACCACCACCAACAATTAAAGTAATTCCTGCGGGAATACCCATCCCCTTAATTAAGCCACGATTGGGACAATTAAACTCTACTTCTAAAGGTGGTGGCGACTCGAAAGGAATAGCTTCCTTTGTTAGAGGACGAAAATCAACTCCACTCCGACGAGGCAGAATAGAATCATTAGCCACAAAAGCAACCAAACCTCGATTTGATAGCTGTTGGCGTAACCAGTCTGCATCTTCAATAGTTTCTACTTGCTGTTGAATCGATCGAGGATTTAAAGATTGATATAAAAGTGCTTCGGTAACAAGATGGGGAATATCCTCACATAACATTTCTGCTGCCTGACGACCTAATATTCTTCTGCCTCTAGCGGGAAGTCCCACCACAAAACGAACTTCTAAAAAATTATCGTCGATAAAAACAGCAGTACGTTCTAAAACCTCTTGTCCATAACGAGTAATCGCAATTAGTCCACTTTTACCAGTACCGCGATGAGAACTAATTTTATTAGCAGCGCGATCGAACTGACGGGTAAGATAGTCTCTTAATGCTACTTCGCGACTTTTAGATTTGTATAATTGCTTGGGAAATCCCGCAATAGATTGGGATATTTTAATTCTAAATTGACTCGGTGAAGCAAAAGGATCGCCCTGTACATAGTCAATGATGAGGGTGAAATCGGGAAATTGATAGCTTCCTTTAATATCTTTGTAGGCTTTGTAACTAGCACCATCTAGTTTGAGTAGAGTAGATTTTAGGTTATCGCGATCGGGCATAACGATAGAATAAGTATTATTTCTCTAAGCTATTTATTGAAAGATTAAGTATAAATATTTATTGGACAAGGTATCTATTGAAGAGCTTAAATGAAATACGAGAGCGAGGGAAATTATAAACAGTTGTTACTATTTGATAACTCAGTAATAACAAATAAATCGTTTTGTCAAGCATCTCCAGTACTAAAATGGGCAGGTGGCAAAACACAGCTTTTACCAAAATTAAGAGAAAGATATCCAGAAAATTTAAAAAATAATAATATTACTACATATATCGAACCTTTCTTTGGAGGTGGTGCTGTTTTTTTTGATCTAGTTAATAATTTTAAAATTGAAAAAGCTTATTTATTTGATATTAATCCAGAACTTATTATCCTTTATAAAGTGATTCAAAAAGATGTAGATAGCTTAATTGAAGAACTATCGATTTTATCCGAACAATATTTAGCTTTGGATAATCAGGAAAGAAAATTATTTTATTATCTATGTCGCGATCGATATAATTGTTTTGACAAAAAAATAGATACCTCATTGTATTTAAAAGAATGGAGCAAACGCTCAGCTTTAACTATTTTTCTAAATCGGACTTGCTTTAATGGTCTTTATCGGGTTAATAAAAAAGGAGCTTTTAATGTTCCTATAGGAAGATATAAAAATCCTCAGATACTCGATCTTAATAATCTCAAGGCAGTAAATCAAGTTTTTCAGATCGCTCATATACAACAAAACGACTTTTCGGAATTATTTAAATATATCGATAATCACACTTTTATTTATTACGATCCTCCCTATCGACCCATTAGTAAAACAGCAAGTTTTAACTCTTATAGTTCTACTGAATTTAACGATAGCGAACAGAAGCGTTTAAGGGATATATTTAAAGTAGCTTCAGATCGAGGAGTTTTACAAATGCTTAGTAATTCCGATCCGAGTAACTATATTGAAGACTCTTTCTTTGACGAGCTGTATCAAGAATTTAATATTGAAAGAATATCTGCTTCTCGTGCTATAAACTCTAAAGGAAGTGAGAGAGGAGCAATTAAAGAGATTCTGATTACAAATTACTAATGAAATTTAATAATACTTTTAAAAATAAATTAGATTGTCAAACTTCTGATGATGTTTTTAAATATCTTATTTCAACACTAAAAGAGTCTATTTTCAACGTCTACGATGGGTATAAGTTTCCCGTTTCCATACTTTTCCGCTAAATAAATGCAAATTGCTGCACTTTCAGAGATACCTAGTTTTCCATCCTGTAAATATGGTATCTTTTGCCCAGAATGCATTTTGGTGTAGGTAGATGTAGAGGTTTGTCCAGACCTTGACTCAATTGGCTCAATAATATAGGGAATATTTAATTCATGTAGTGTCCAATGTACCCGCAGCGATCGCAAACTTTTAACACCATAAAGGATCATCTAAAGTAGTTCTCATTACTTTAATATAAGATTTATTCTAAAAGACTTATGATGAATTGAGAGAGTATTCATTCAATCTAACTAGTTTATGGCAGTTAAAAAAGTTTTAGTAACAGGGGCAACAGGCAGAACAGGTTCTCTTGTCCTAAAAAAATTACGCCAAAGAGCCGATGAATTTCAGGGTATAGGTTTTGCTCGCTCTTCTGAGAAGATCGAAGAAATATTCGGTTCTACGGAAGATTTTTATCTGGGAGATATCAAAGACTCTTCTAGTTTAGAATCTGCACTTGAAGGTTGTGATGCCTTGGTTATTCTTACTAGTGCCGTACCCCAAATGAAAGCACCACCCCAACCAGGACAAAGACCAGAATTCGACTTTGCACCAGGGGAATTTCCTGAAGAAATAGACTGGTTAGGACAAAAAAATCAGATCGATGCAGCGAAAAAAGCTCAAGTAAAACAAATTGTCTTAGTGGGTTCGATGGGTGGTACAGATCCCAACCATATGCTTAACCTTATTGGTAATGGCAATATTCTCATTTGGAAGCGTAAAGCAGAACAGTATTTGATTGATTCAGGTCTAAACTATACTATTATTCACCCTGGTGGCTTAATTAACGAGCCTGGAGGAAAAAGAGAACTGATAGTAGGTGAAAATGATACTCTATCGAAGAATCCACCTAATGGAATTCCCCCACATATTCCTAGAGAAGATGTTGCTGAAGTAGTAGTGCAAGCATTAACAGAACCAAATGCCATTAATAAAGCTTTTGATATTATTGCCCAACCAGAAGACGCTCCTTCCACCGTCGTGACTTCTGACTTTGGTGAACTATTTGCCCAGACTAGCTCTGGTTTATAGTTAAAATGAAATCTAGCTCGATCGAAACCTGGTGGCGAGATGGGTTAATTATCGTTTCTAGATATCAGCAGAAAATCGCAGAAGAGGGAATAAATTCTGCTAAAAGTCTCGGTGAACGAACTTCTGAAAAGGACTGGGAATTTTACTCTCTTCTGTTTGAAAAAGTTTCTCTAAAAAGATCGATTTCAATTTTAGACATCGGTTGTGGCAAAGCAGAACTATTAGCTTTTCTAAAAAACAACTATTCTGAAATTAAAATAGATCGTTATCTGGGACTCGATTTAGTCGAGGAATTTCTGGATGTAGCACGGCTTAATCATCCAGAGTATGAGTTTCGGCTTGAGAATTTTATTAGCGATCGATTTTTGCCGAGGCAACCCCGAGAGAAATATTGGACAAAGTAGGACAGTCTTCCTCAGCTATAGGTTTGGAGTCAAGAGTTTTTTCGTCAGGGGGGACAAATTGCCCCGATTTTCAATACACAAATACTAACAAACAAGCAA
>JBFRWK010000097.1:0-29660 GCA_051439545.1 Xenococcaceae cyanobacterium
CGTATAAAAGTGAACCAGCAACAGGTTCGCGGATTCCGTCGATGTCTACTGGAGGTGCAGCGACAAAGGCGATTAAGAAACAAGTTGTTGCAGCTAGTAGTGTGGGGATCATTAAGACACCGAACCAACCGATGTAAATGCGGTTGTTGGTGCTGGTAATGAACTCACAGAACTTCTCCCAACTGCTAACGCTACCGCGTTGCTGTAAAGTAGTAGTCATATGTGTTTATGATTCCTATGTATTTATTTTTCAAGGTTCTGGATTAGAACAGGAGGGGAAACGAGATCAAAAAATAATGTGTTTCTCTCATCCATGTACTTATACTAACTAACTTGGCTCGTTTTGTCAAGTTTTGTAACAAAAATTTTGACGATTTCTATCAAAAGTTGTATTTGATTATTTTTAAATTTAAAATCAACCTAGATAAACCGATCTAAAACCATTGCCTGGATCGAGCTAAGGTTAAAGAAATAAAACTATCGCACTAACGATTAACACACTTAAAGATCCCCCCATTTGTAGAGTCATTTTACTCAAAGGCAATTTTTTGTCTAAATTTATCCAACCTAAAAGGAAATAACTAATTACAGCAGTAACTAAAGCAGCAATAATTTTTAAGATAAGACTTTGATAGACATACCAGAATAATCTAAGCGAAGTCTTTAAGTCATATTGTTCTTTCGTATATTGCTGAAATATCTCTGCTTGAGGAATAGCAATAGTTGACCAAGTTTCACCGCCATCTGTAGACTTGTGAATTTCTGAACTTGCCGACCCAATACCAAAAATAGTACTATCTCGATCGTAGTTTGGAGAAAACTGGATAGGAATAGAAGAGGATTCAAAATTATTAAGTAAAGCTAAATTAACAGAATCATCCCCAACTTCATAAAAAGTTACGCCATCATCTGTAGTTTTAAATAAACCTTTGCCTCGGACACTGACAAAATAAGTTTTATCCTCACTGTAGTTGGGAGATATAGCTACTCCTGTTAACATTGAATCTTTGTCAAAAGCAGTATTAGTTATTTGTTGCCAACTATTGCCACTATCTTTAGTAATAAATAAGCCTCGATCTGTACTTACCATTACTGTTCCATCGCTTGGATAATTAGGGGATATAGCGAGTTTAAGATTAAATCTGTCTTGCAGAATAGTGTTACTAGTAGTTAATTGCCAAGTTTTACCTCGATCGACAGTTTTGTAAATACCTTTTCCTCCAGTCACATAAAGAGTACCATCTTGGGCAAAATTAGGAGAAATCACTAAAGATGGTGATTCATTAGCTTTCATGCGATCGATTTTACCGACTACAGCAAAACTTTTACCACCGTTAGTAGATTGAAAAATAACTCCTTTTTGGGCAGCTAAATAGATAGTGCTATCTTGAGCAAAATTAGGGGAAACAGCGATCGCCATACTACGGGCTTCTTGAGGAGGGGAAGAGATAAGCCAACGCTGACTTCGGTCGGTGTAAGTCAAAAATTTAGTCCACAATACAGTAGCAAAAATAGTTTTATCTTCACTGTAGTTAGGAGAAATTGCCATCTGAAAAAAACGCCGTGGTTCGATATTCGGAGGAGTAAACTTTCTGGTAAAGCTAGGCAATTCTAAGCCTTTATACATTGGTTGCCATGTCTCACCACCATCGCGACTGATATAAGCTTCTCCTACATAGTTGAGTACTGCTACAGTAGAGTCATTAACAAAATCGGGAGATACTACCAAACCAATAATACTGCGAGTAAAAGCGTCTACTTCCTGCCAGTTTTGACCTTTATTAGTTGATTTAAATAGTCCATCAAATCCCGTAACAAATAAAGTTCCATCTTGCTTAAAATCGGTAGAAATCTCTAGATCGCTAAAATGGGGACGTTGAAAATTTTTTTGGTCTGCTTGGACATCTTTAGTTAATCCTTGGCTGGATTTTGTCCAATTTTTACCATTATCATTAGAAAAGAAAACTCCTCGATCCCGATCGGACACAAATAAACTAGTTGTCTCCTGATTAGTTAGTGGAACTATATCTTGAATGTTGACAGGAGAATTAGCAGCATTTAAAGGAATAAAAGTTTTACCTTCATCTTTACTTTGCCAAACTCCTTCTTGTTCTGTACCCAGGTAAAGAGTTTTGTCTTGGGCAAAATTGGGAGAAAAGGCAATAGCCGTAATTGCCGAACTCTTACCGATCTTGTCTTGGATTTGCCAAGTTTTACCGCCATCTTGAGATAAGTATAGTGTTCCTTGGCGATCGCCTACAATTACATAGTTTGCTTGTTGTGGATTAATAGCTACAGCAGTAATTTTTTTATCTTGAATAATTGTCTGCCAGTTTTCTCCACCATTATTACTATAATAAAGTCCTTCATCGTATCCCGCAGCTAAGACAGTCTCTCCATCAGCACTAGTTACTAATTTGTCTAATAAAAGATTTTCTAAGCCTTGGATGAGGTTAAACCAGGTTTTTCCCCCATCTTCGGACTTGTAAATACCATCAGTTAGAGAAGACAGATAGAGAATTTGGTTATTTTCTGAGGCGAGAGTAAAAGTAACTAAATTACCGTGATGATCGATACCCTTTACTAGCCATTGCCAATTATTTCCCCCGTCTCTAGACTTGAATAAATTTCCTCTTACCAACATATACAAGGTTCGATCTTGGCTATAGTTGGCTGATAGTTCTACCTCATAAACATCGTCGTGAGGTACATGAGCTAAAGTACGATCGAGATTTAAGTACAAACAAGCTGCGATCGACAATAAAAAAAAACCGATGCTTTTAAGGGCTAGTTTCCACTTATTCATTATCAAAAGTTATAGTGATATGGAACTACTATAGCTTTTGTTCGGATTGAATTTTAATTTTCAATTGAAGGACTATTTTCCTAGAGCGATGGGCTAATAGCTAAGAAGAGTCAATCTCTAAAATCCCATCAATTTAGCCACAATCTCTAAATTAGCTTCAATTCCTTCTTTTACCTGATTGCCACTATGTTGTATGGCAGTATCGGGGTCTTTGAGTCCGTTTCCTGTTAAAACACAGACAACGGTAGCGTTATCGGGAACTCGGTCTTTAACCTTTAATAATCCAGCGACAGAGGCAGCACTGGCAGGTTCGCAAAAAACTCCTTCTTCCCCTAATAACCGATAAGCGTCGAGGATTTCGGCATCGGTAACAGGATTAAACTCCCCTTGACTGGCTTCTTTGGCAGCGATCGCTTTATCCCAATTAGCAGGATTACCAATCCGAATTGCTGTAGCTATAGTCTCGGGATTGGGAACGGGTTCACCTTTAATAAAAGGTGCTGCCCCTGCTGCCTGAAAGCCCATCATTTTCGGTAGGCGATCGCATTTACCTGCTTGCTGATATTCACAAAATCCCATCCAATAAGCACTAATATTACCTGCATTGCCCACAGGAATACATAGCCAATCTGGTGCATCGCCTAAACAATCTACTACTTCAAAAGCAGCTGTTTTTTGCCCTTGTAAACGATAGGGATTAACTGAATTTACTAAAGTTACTGGATAACTAGCTGCTGCTTCCCGCACGATATTTAGGGCATCGTCAAAATTACCTTTAATGGCAATTACTTCTGCACCATAAACCAAAGCCTGTGCCAATTTACCCAAAGCAACATAACCGTCTGGAATAACTACAAATGCTTTCATGCCCGCCCTACGAGCATAGGCAGCAGCAGCAGCAGAGGTATTTCCCGTACTAGCGCAAATAACTGCTTTTGCTCCTTCTTCTTTCGCTTTAGAAATTGCCATGGTCATACCACGGTCTTTAAAGCTGCCTGTGGGATTCAAACCATCGTATTTAACATATACTTTAACTCCTCGTCCTATTCTTGAGGCGATCGCTGGAGTTGGGATTAAAGGTGTATTTCCTTCTAGCAAGGTTACTACTGGAGTAGCTTCACTTACTGGTAGATAGGGACGATAGGCTTCAATCAAACCAGGCCATCTGGTGGCATACTGAGAGATATTTGCTGGTTCGGATAAATTAGAGGTAGGTAAACTTACGGTCACAGTGTAATTATGAACTAAATTAAATGGCGTTGCTCGACTAACTAATAATCTTAATTCTTTTGCTGGCTCGGTAGTGCTTGTACTTCACATCAATTTCCCCTTATAAGCTTAATTAACGCGAAGCACAATTAGCTAACTAAGAAAGCAACAACTCAGATTATTTTTCGCTGATGCCGACTTACGATTTCATTATCTTATCTCGTGAGCCATTTTGAGTCACCGATTTTGATTTATACCGATCTTTACCAGATTTACGATTATATTTCCGCTTAATCACTGGCTTAGGCACGTCATTTTTGGGTGTTTCCCAATCATTTTTAAGCCACTGAGGACAATCTCGATCGTAAACCATTTGTAGTGCAGCAGCAGCGATCGCTTGAGGATCGTATTCATCACTCAACTCCCGTACTAGAGGTAAGAATGAAGCCATTCTCTCTCCTGCTAGGGTTTCTTTAACTTTTGTTTGTAACTTGGCTATGCGTTTCGCTTCTACTTGGGCGCGATCGGGAATTTGATTGACTTCTATCTTTTGGCGAATCCGACGCTCGATTTGTCTTAACATACGGCGATCCGTAGATTGAACTAAAGCGATCGCTGTTCCTGTTTTTCCTGCCCTACCAGTACGCCCGATGCGATGAATAAAGGTTTCTGTGTTATCTGGCAAGTCGTAGTTTATCACATGAGATAAGTTTTCTACATCTAAACCTCTTGCAGCAATATCTGTTGCTACAATCATGCGAATCTTACCTTCTCGGAAACGTCTTACTAATCTTTCTCTTTGTACCTGACTTAAATTACCATGGTACTCATCGACACTATGTCCTGCTTCTTGTAACTTATTGGTTAGTTCGCTGGCAGTCCGTTTAGTACGAACGAAAATAATGGCTGATTCTGGCTCTTCTATTTCCAAAATTGGTTGTAAAGCCATGATTTTTTGCCAACCTCTTGGCACCATATAAACCCTTTGCTCGATTCTTGCTGGTGCTGCTTTGGGTTGTTCTACTGTTAAGGTAACGGGAGACTTCAGAAAATTTTTAATTAAATCGCGAATTTCTCTGGGCATTGTTGCCGAGAAACAGGCAGTTTGTCTTTCTGAAGAGGACTGTCTGAGAATTTTTTTGACATCATCGATAAAGCCCATACTTAGCATTTCGTCGGCTTCATCTAAAACGGCCAGACGCAATCGATCTAATTTTAGGTCGCCACGCTCTAATAAATCGATAACTCGACCTGGAGTACCCACTACAACCTGGACTCCTTTCTGTAAAGAGCGAATTTGTCTTTCGATGGATTGACCGCCACAAACAGTTAAAATATACAATCTGCGCTCGAAGGCAAAGTCTTTAACTGCTTCGGCAACTTGTTGTGCTAATTCTCTAGTGGGGGTCAAGATTAAAGCCTGTACTGCTTTTTCTCTTGTATCGACTATTTCTAACATGGGTAAAGAAAAAGCTGCCGTTTTTCCCGTACCAGTCTGAGATTGTCCCACAACATCTTTACCTGCGAGTAAAGTAGGTATTGCTTGTTGCTGGATTTGGGTGGGTTGCGAAAAACCAAGATTTTCTAGCTGTTGTAAACAAGCTTCAGATAAACCTAAGTTTTGGAAAGTGTTTGTCATAGATAACTTTTCGTTCTGTATTTTACTATTTTCTTCAAAAAAATTAACAATATTGTTTCTATTAAATAAGATATATTCTAGAAACTACGAGCTAAATTGCTCTAGAACCATTTGGGTTACGGGTTAGCAAACTTTTCCGTACAAGTCATAAACGTCGGCAGCAGTAATTTCTACCTTTACCATCGATCCCAGATTGGCTTCACCTCGAACATAAACCAAGCCATCTACCTCAGGAGCAAAACGTGCAGAGCGACCGATAAATTCTCCTGTTTTGAGGTTTTCTTGTTCTATAAGAACATCTACTTTTGTTCCTACACAGGCTTGATTTTTTCGCGCTGCAATGGGTTGTTGTACTTCCATCAAAGCATTTCTACGAGTCAACTTAACAGATTGAGCCACTTGGTCTGACATAGTGTAAGCAGGAGTTTCCTCTTCAGGTGAAAAAGTAAATACGCCTACATGGTCGAACTGGTGACGTTGGACAAATTCAATTAAATGATTAAAGTGAGATTCTGTTTCTCCAGGAAAACCGACAATGAAGGTAGTACGCAATATTGCCTCTGGCAAATTTGTTTTAATTTGCTCGATAATAGTATCGTTGACATTTCCTTGCCAAGGACGATTCATCCTCTTTAAAATTTCTGGGTGAGAATGTTGTAGAGGTAAATCCAGATAGGGAAGGACATTATGTGTATTCTTAATAGCTTCGATTACATTAGATGTCAAGCCAGTTGGGTAAGCATAATGAATTCTAATCCACGGTACGTCTACCTTACCTAGCTCTTGTAGCAACTCGGCTAATTTGGGCTTACCATATAAGTCTACACCATAATTAGTCGTAATTTGGGAGATAAGAATAATTTCTTGGACTCCCTGCTCGGCTAACTGGTGAGCTTCGGCAACAATCGATTCAAGGGTACGCGATCGCTGTTTTCCTCGCAGATGGGGAATAATGCAAAATGCACAATTATAATCGCAACCTTCAGCTACTCTTAAATAAGCTACTCCTTCGGTAGTAGTGCGGTATCGAGGAACAGTTTCATCAGCTATATAAGTTGGTTGACTCGATACTTCTGTTACTCTTTCTCCTCTTTCGGCTCTCTCTATTACTTCTGCAATCTTATAATAATCGCCACTACCTACTACTGCTACTGCTTCTGGTAGCTCTTCCAATAATTCTGCTTGAAAATGCTGTGCCATACAGCCAGTAATCACTATTTTCTTATCAGCTTCTGCTAACTCGACTAAAGTGCGTACTGATTCTTCTCTGGCAGCTTGGATAAAACTGCAAGTATTGACTATCACATAGTCGGCTAATTCTTCATTAGAATCTATTTGATAACCTGCTTGAGCGAGTAGCCCTAGCATATGCTCTGAATCTATCCGATTTTTTTCACATCCTAGATGGGAAACGGCAATGGTTGGCTTATCTGCCATATTTTATTAACAAAACTTAAAAATAATAAAAGTGAACAATCTACCGTAAGGTAACGGTAACTAAGAGGTTAGATGGGTCAGCTTTAATATCTCTTGACTTACCAGAGATTCACTATATTGCTTATAGCATCCCTCTGCTTTGTTCAGCATCTAATTTATAAATTTAAAACTAAACTGAAGATATTTTATTCTGACTTAACTTATCTGGACTAGCTTGTTTATCCTGTTCGATCACAAGCTCATTGTTAAGACATTGTAACAGATAGATTACTTTGAGCCAATTTATTTTGCCAAAAATTTTAGCTCAATTTTTGGTAACTGTTAGAGCGAGGTGAATAAAATCAGATATTAACCGCTCAGCAAAAGTATTTTTTCAGCTATATTTTTTTGAGCTATTTGGTTTGTCTGAGATAATAATAGTCTTTGAGAAATTATTTAAAATACTTGCTGTAAGTAAGGAAAACATAAGTGGACTTATATCAAATTTTCAAGACAAAGAATCCGATCGTTGGCGTTGTTCATCTGTTGCCCTTACCTACTTCTCCTCGTTGGGGGGGTTCTCTCAAAGCAGTAATTGCTAGGGCGGAACAGGAGGCAACTGCTTTAGCAGCAGGAGGGGTAGATGGTATTATTGTGGAAAATTTTTTTGACGCTCCTTTTGCTAAAGATTCTGTCGATCCTGCCGTCGTTAGTGCCATGACTATTGTTGTAGATCATCTCAGAAGCATGGTAATGTTACCTGTTGGTCTTAATGTACTACGAAATGATGCTCATAGTGCTATGGCGATCGCTAGTTGTTTAGAGGCACAATTTATCCGAGTTAATGTCTTAACGGGGGTTATGGCAACTGACCAGGGATTAATTGAGGGACAAGCACACCAACTGTTACGCTATCGAAGAGAATTAGGGACGGATGTGATAATTTTAGCGGATATTTTAGTCAAACACGCTCGTCCTTTGGGTACACCTAATTTAACTACCGCCGTGCAAGATACAATCGAAAGAGGTTTAGCAGATGCGGTTATTCTTTCTGGTTGGGCAACAGGCAGTCCTCCGAATATAGAAGATTTAGAATTAGCTGCTGCTGCTGCGGGAGATACTCCCGTGTTTATTGGTAGTGGGGCAAATTGGCAAAATATTGGCAAACTAATGACCGCAGCAGATGGAGTAATTGTAGCTAGTTCCCTCAAACGTCAGGGTAAAATTGAAGCAACCATCGACCCGATTCGTGTATCTCAATTCGTCGAAGCAGCCAGGCAAACAGTTAAAACGAAAGAGAAACACAAATCGGTTTCTTCCGTCAAAATAATTAAATGAAGCTAAGATAGAAGGCAAATTATTTGTCTGTCTATTGTGACCCTATAGAATTAACAATTTATATATTCAGATTATGCGCCGTCGACGTTCTATTCCTTGGATTCATCGCTGGTCACGCCCTATAATTGGTGCAATCTCGATCGCGGGTGCTATCCTTACTGCTTATCTAACTATCACCAAATTGACTGGAGGCGAGGTAGTTTGTAGTGCCGAGGCTGCTGCGGGTAGCTGTAGTAACGTTCTCAATAGCCCCTATGCCATTATTTTTGGACTGCCCTTGAGCTTATTTGGTTGTTTGGCTTACACTAGTATGGCTACTGCTGCACTGTTACCCCTAGCTATTAATGCAGAAGCTAGTAAACAGTTAAGAAAAAACCTAGAAAACTGGACTTGGTTATTTTTATTGGCTGGTAGCACGGCTATGGCGGTTTTTAGTACCTACTTGATGTATGTCTTGGCAACTAAAATACAAGCTGTCTGTTATTACTGTATTGGTTCGGCTTTATTTTCTCTCAGTTTATTGGTTTTAACTATTCTGGGCAGAGAATGGGAAGATATTGGACAAATTTTATTTACTGGCTTAATAGTAGCTCTTTTAACTTTAGTAGGTACTTTGGGAGTATATGCTAATGTGGATAAACCAGTAGCAGGAGTTCCAGATGCAGACGGAGTAATTGTTATTCCTACAGCAACAACTAATCCCGAACCTCCTCATGGTTGGGAAATCACTACTACTTCAGGAACAGCAGAAATTGAACTAGCTCGACACTTAACTGCAATTGGTGCGAAAAAATATGGTGCTTATTGGTGTCCCCATTGCTACGAACAAAAGCAACTATTTGGCGAAGAAGCATTTAAAGAAGTTAACTATATTGAATGCGCTCCAGAAGGAGAAAATCCTCAACCACAAGCTTGTACGGCAGCAGGAATTAGGTCTTTTCCGACTTGGGAAATAGATGGCAAGTTATATCCTGGAGTGCAAACTCCCCAAGAATTAGCCAAATTATCTAATTATCAGGGAGATATGGACTTTAAATATAAAATGCCTTAGGAATTGAGAATTTAATTCTAGGAACATTACTATATAGTAATTTGCCGACGCGATCGCCTTGAATGTTAAATCTTAGATTATGATTTTTCTGTTCGGGGGATCGCTTTGTTATGTAAGGTGGATTATATGTTAGTAGTTAGTTGTTAGTTGATATGAATCGATGGCACATTCGTGAAGATGACTTAACTGGACAAAAAATTGCTGACCTTCTGCGAGAACATCTCGAAAATATGCATGAAATTTCACCACCAGAAAGCGTTCATGCTCTTGATTTAAAGGGGTTGCGATCGCCTGATATTACTTTCTGGACGGCTTGGGAGAGGAATGAATTACTCGGATGTGGAGCATTGAAAGAGCTAGATGCAAAAAGTGGCGAAATTAAATCAATGCGTACTGCCAAGGCTTACCGTCGTAGGGGTGTCGCTTCAAAGATTCTCGAACATATTATTGAAGAAGCCAAACGGCGCGAATACAATTGTTTAAATTTGGAAACAGGTTCTTTTCCTGAGTTTGCTCCAGCAAGAGCGTTATACCTACGGTATGGGTTCGAGTACCGAGATCCTTTTGCTACCTATATTGACGATCCCCATAGTGTATTTATGATGAAAAAGCTCTAAGATTTGCTTCTTTAAGAGCGATCGAGGTTAAATAATTACTAATTTTTTCTATTTGTTTGGGAGCATCTATTTCTTGAAATAATTTAATTGCTCGCTCAAAATATTTTTTGCTTTTTTCTTGTTGAGATAATTTTTGTACCGTTAAACCCCATTGAAAATAAGCTTCAGCCAAGTCACATTTTGCCCCAATTTGCTCTAATAAATTAATGGCATATTCGTGAAATTTATTGGCTTGTTCAAAATTATTTTCCTGACGATAAATAATTGCTATACCAGTAAAAGATTTTGCTTGGATTTGGGTATATTGACTTTCTTGAGAAAAAGCGATCGCTCTATTAAATATTGTTTTTGCTTTAGCTAATTCTCCTAAATTTAGATAAATTTGTCCGACTAATTGGATAAAATAAACAAAACGTCCAGTATTATATTCACTATCTTCTGCTTTAACTATTAATTGGTAAAACTTTTCTGCTGTTTTATAGGCTGCTGAATTTAAGTTTAAATAAGAATTAACTAAGGCTAAACCAATAGCTGCTTTTTCTGCCCAACGTCGATGTTTAGTATTTTGAGAGAATTCAATAACTTGTTGAAAATAAGTAGAAGCTGTTGTTAATTTCCAGAGATCGATGTGATATAAACCAATACTCAATAAGGAATCTACTAGTAACATTTTGAGATAATAATGAGTACGCTCATTTTCTCTGGAAAGCGAAGTCTGTAAACATTTAGTTGCGATAGTAATAGTTTGTTGTTGACAAGCGATCGCCTTATGGACTTTACCAGTAATCCAATATAAATCCCCTAAAATATTATTGAGTTCGCTACGGGGTTCATCTGCTTCAATTCGATCGATTATTTGAGTGATGGCTTTTAAGACTGGATATAGTAAACCGAGACGATAAAGAGTAGTTCCTAGAGTTAAAAATTGTCCCCATTGATTATCGCGACTATAAAGAATGACATTACCAGCTGCTGCAAAATCACCAATAGCTACATAGTGATGATATGCTTCTAAAGCAGTTAAACCATCTTGGATATTATTTATTTTTTTGACATTTTCTGTAAAAAATTTAGCAATATGAAGATGAACTTCTTGCCATGGTGAATAAGAGTGTTTGGTTAGATATTTTATATTTATCGAACTAAAATCTGAATTTTTTAAATGCCATAAAGCTGCTGCTTTAATGACTGGATGTAACCAATATTTTCCTCGATCGAATTCTACTAAAGAACGATGACGTAATGAGTTAATAATTCGCTTACGTTTGCTATTCTCTATATCCCATAGTAAAGCTAATAATCCCGATCGCGGTAGGCGGGGAACATCTTGATAGCGATAGCAACTCAAACGACAAAGCAATAAATAAGCTTCGGGATCGAGAGTTCGTAAGCGATTAAATTGATTAGTAACTAAGTTGTGTAAATCTATTTCAATTAAAGGATCGTTACCATTTTCTTGCCAATAAGTATTTATATCTCCATCAAAATCTTGACGAATAACACCACAAAGAATACCCATTGCTTTAGCATTACCACCATAGGTATGGTGCATTTTTTGGATGATCTTGGGTATGGTTGGCAATTGATTTAGAGAAAAAAACTGTAACCAGGTATTTAAATCTAATCCTGGTAAGCGATAATGTTCTAAATCTAAATCCGATTCACAAAGGCGATCGCGACTGGTTATAATCGTTACTGACTGTACTTTTCTATCTGCTAATATCCGTAGCAACTCAACATAGTTACGCTGAGACGGAATAAACTTGCCATCTTTATCTAAAGCAGGCTCTAAATTATCAATTAAAATACCAATACGGCGATTTTCTAATTGTCGTTTTAGTCTTTTGAGGGTGACACCAAATTCTTTACCTGGTTCTTCTTGTAAATCTTGCTTAAGCCATTCTTCTACGATACTTTCTACAGAGGTAATATTATTAGTTTCTTTTGCCATCAAAACTTCTAACTGCAACTCAAAATTTTGGTTATGTAAGAAATTTTGCGCTAAAGTCGTTTTGCCTATTCCTCCTTCTCCTTGAATGACAATAATTTTGTTGCCTTGAGTAACGATAGTTTGTAAATGCTCGATCGCGTTTTGTCTACCTAAAAAGTTTTTTGATGGGGATAATCTTATTTCTGGCTGAGGTAAGCTAGATTCTAAATGTAACTTTCTTTCGATTACAGTCCGAAAGTTATTCTTGGTTACTTTTTCTCCTAAAGTTTTTGATAATAATTTCCATAGTAGCGAACCGACATCTTTGGCGTGTCCTTCCGTACAACCGTACTCATCAGCAATTTCTAAATATTTTTTCCCCTGCCAAACTTGTCTGAGGATAGTACTTTGTAAATCGCTGAGATGCTTAGTAGTTTGAGTGTATATCAGTCGATCGACTAACAATAATGCTTTTTCTACACTCATAATAGTCTTATTAACTTGAATTATTTTTACAGTCTAAAATTTATTCTCTAGAAAAGGTTTGTTGATAAGCCAAATAAACAGCTTCGAGAAATTGATTATTACTATAATTATCGGGTATTTTTTCTAGGTTAATAATTTCTCTGACTTGACTTGCTAGTTTTCGACTCAATTGATGTTGATATTTTAGGATCATCTGTTTGCGTCTTTGTAAATAGTCACGAATTGTGGCAAAATCTTCTGGGAATAAGTTTTCTATGTCTGCTTCTATTCTTAGTTGAATTGCTAAATCTTTTGCTACATCTGAAATAGGAAAGTCAGCCGATTTTAGGTTTGTTTCATCTTGAATAACTATTGTTCCTGCTATTAAATCACCGATACGTTGTTCTTTTTTGCCAAAAACAATAAATAAAACTCCAATAAAAAAGAAATCATCTATTGGTCTAAATAACGCTCTTAATGTAGCTTGAGATAGTTTTACTGGTTTGCCATCATCACTGACAACTCTAATTTTTATTCGTTTTTTCCCAGGAGTTTGTCCTTGATAAATTGTCTCTAAAATAACAAAATATCCAATATAAATAGTAAATGCTACTAGAGCTTCGATCGCCCACAACCATTGTAAAAATTTATTCTGTAAATCACCTAAAAAAATACCTAAACCAGAATTAAGCTGATAATTTAGAAAAATAGTAAGGACTAAAGAAAGAAATAAGGTAAATCCTAAAATAATATAATCAATTATGAGCGCGTAAGCTCGATTACCAATTCCTGCTAGGGTAAACTCTAATTCGACACTTTCAGGAGTTTGTAACTCGATTTTATTTAAAAAACCCATAGATTTAAACTGATGTCCGCAGAAAAATTCAAACAGAATGGTTTAGGTTGGCAAGTAGATTTATTAAGGCAAAGAATAGATGAATATATAGAATTTAAAGTTTCTCAACTTTCCGCAGATATTCCTAGATTAGAATTTCTCCAGTCAGAACTTTTTTGGCAAATTGTTAGAGTTATTTTATGGTCGATTACTGCTATTTTGCTAGTCTGGATAAGTTGGCGTATTTGGTTATTATTGCGTTTTTATCTTAGAAGATGGCAAAGACAAAAACAGACAAATAACTCAACTATAACGATGGTAACATCTAAAATAACTGTGGCAGAATGGGTAGCTCGATCGCAAGAATATGGGAAACAAGGAGATTATCGTCAGGGAATTTTTTGTTTATATCAAGCAATGTTACATTTACTAGAAGATCGGGCTATAATCGAGCGACAATCTAGTCTTACCGATCGAGAATATCGGCGATCGCTCCAGAATTTACAATTATCGCAGCTTCAAACTTACGAGTTATTATTGTCGACTCATCAAAGATTATGCTTTAGTAGTGCAGAAGCATCTAAATCTTTATTTGAGCAATGTTTACAAGCATATCGCTCGATTGAGACTCAATAAATTTATTCCTTGTTATTTTTTAAAGAAGCCTATCGATCGAGTATCAATAAATTGAATGAAGATTCGTCAAAGGAAAGTCTGGTTACTCAGCATAATCGCGATCGTCACCATCATAATGATAACACTAGTTGCTGCACCCAATAATAATCGACTTAGTGGAGGTTCTACTTATAGCCGTAATCCTGATGGTTATGGTGCTTGGTATGAGTATATGTTATCAAGGGGAATACCACTACAACGTTGGCAAAAACCTTTAAGCAAACTAATCGATCGACAAGAGAGGGAAAAGATAACTTTTATTCAAATTTATCCTAAATCTTATTGGCAACAAAGCAAACTAATTTTTCCCGTACCGAGTGACTCAGAAAAAAACTGGATTAAAAAAGGGAATTATTTATTATTAATGGGAGTATATAAACCAGCAACAGCAGCAACTTTTAATAGTTTATTATCTCGGGGCGATCGACAAATAAAAATTGCCACTACTCGTAGGGAAAAATCTAGCGATCGAACTATTTTAGGCGATGACTTTGGTGCAGTTGTTTGGGAAAAGAAAATAGGTGCGGGGAAAATAATTTATACGACAACTCCTCATTTAGCAGCTAATGCTTATCAAGACTTACTTGATAATTACGAATTTCTAGCTGAATTAGCGAGTGAAAATTCTAAAATTTTGGTAGATGAATATATTCACGGTTACAAAGATCGAGAAATTATAGTCGAAGAAGAAAAAGAAGATTTATTTAGTTATTTAGCTAAAACACCTTTATTTCCTCTAGCTGTTCAACTATTAATTGTATCTATAGTTGCTAGTATTACCGTTTTTCGACGTTTTGGGCAACCTAATATTATTAAAAAACCAGTATTAGATAATACCATAGAATATATTCAAGCTTTATCGGGAGTATTGACTAAAGCCAATTGTATAGATTTTGTAGTAACAAGAATTGCCGAAGACGAGCAACTCAAACTCCAAAAAAACCTTGGTTTAGGGCAAACTATAGTTGATGAAGAAACTTTAATAGCAGCATGGACAGAACAAACAGGTAATTCTTCTACTAAACTAAGACAATTATTACAGAAATCAAAAGGCGATCGACCTTTGAGTGACAAACAATTAGCTAATTGGGTACAAGAATGGCAACAAATATTCAAGGATATAACTCAATATTAGAAATCGAGCAGAGTAGCTATCAGTTTCTAATTACTTTTGGTAAATGATATTATCTCATACAAGCAAATCACCTTATGACTAATACCTCTATCCTTAACTCTCTTAAGGAAGCTATTAATCAAATAGTTATCGGACAAACTAATTTAGTCAATCAATTATTAATCGCTTTACTGACTAGTGGTCATGTCATAATTGAAGGAGTACCAGGGACGGGAAAAACTTTACTAGTCAAAGTTTTATCTCGACTTATTACCGCGGATTTTCGTCGGATTCAACTAACTCCTGATATTCTTCCTTCAGATATTTTGGGGACAAATATTTTAGATCTTAATAATCGTAATTTTACTCTCAAGAAAGGCCCTATTTTTACAGAAATTCTCTTAGCTGATGAAATAAATCGTACTCCCCCAAAAACCCAAGCTGCATTATTAGAAGCTATGGAAGAACAACAAGTAACTCTAGATGGAGAAACGATTACTTTACCTCCTTTATTTTGGGTAGTCGCCACCCAAAACTCTTTAGAATTTGAAGGCACTTATCCCCTTCCAGAAGCCCAACTCGATCGCTTTCTATTTAAACTATTAGTAGATTATCCCGATCTTACAGCCGAAAAAATTATTTTACAAAATGCTCAAGCAGGGTTTAAAGCAAAAAAGGTAGATTTAGATAAAATTAAATCGATCGCGACAGTAGAAGATATTCTTAATTTGCGTCAAGCAGTACAAAATATACAAGTAAAAGAAAATATTTTAGATTATTTACTAAGTTTAGTAGAACGTACTCGCCAACATCCAGATTTACTTTTAGGTGCATCCCCTCGAGCGACTGTTGCTTGGTTACAAGCTGCTAAAGCTAATGCTTATTTATTAGGCAGAGATTATGTTATTCCCGACGATATTAAAGACGTTGCTAAACCTCTATTACGTCATCGCCTTATTTTAAAACCAGAGGCACAGTTAGATAATATAAAAGTCGATTTTGTTATTGAATCTTTATTAAAACAAATTTCTGTACCAAGGTAGAAGCTATTAGTTAGTAGTTAGTAGTTAGTAGTTAGTAGGTAGTAGGCAATTATGAAAATTGGGGCACTCGAGCGAACAGGAGCTAACGGTAAAATTAACTCCGTTTATATTCGCGATCCCGATAATAATTTAATTGAAATAGCTAATTACTTATCTTAGTTTAGACTAAATGTCCTTAGATTATATTCACGGTTATTCTCATCAATAACAATGGCGTTTAATTCAACAAACCGAATATTGACGCAATGAGTTAATTCTTAAGGATATTAATTATTCATCAAGAGAAAGTTGATTAGAAATTCGATCGAATATATACTATCTAGTTTATCGAAGATTTAAATTAGTTTTAGTTATAGCAATTTATTATTATCACTCTTATACTCTTACTAGTAATTTTCGTAGTTAGTAGTTAGTCGGGAGTAGGATATTTTTTTTGAATCTATCTAACGTTTTTTAGGTGTAGCTACTTATCACCTAATCAGTAATCAGTAATCAGTAATCAGTAATCAACAATCACTCTATGATTCCATCTCGACGTTGTTATCTTTTACTTATAATAGGCGGTGCGAATTCTTTTTTACTAGCTGCTTTATTCAACCAAGAAGTTAGCTTTAGTTTTCTCTATCTTTATAATTTTGTTTTATTTGGTTTAACTTTAGCTGATGTTTCTCAGGTTAAAGCAAATGCAGTTGCAGTCAAACGCTATCCCATAGATAAACTCTCTGTAGGTAGAGATAACCTAATGAGGTTGGCAGTATCATCTTTTAACCACAAAGCTTCGATCGAAATTAAAGATTACTATCCCCCACAGTTTGCTGTCTCTGTAGATACTGTACGAGCTAGATTACCTGCTAACACCACAAAAGAATTAACTTATACTATCAATCCCGATCGACGAGGTAAATATGAATGGGGAGATATTCAAGTCCGTCAATTGGGTAACTGGGGTTTAGCTTGGCGCGACTGGAAAATACCCGCAAAAGAAAAAGTTTTGATTTATCCAGATTTAGTTGGTTTGCGATCGCTCTCGATTCGGCTTAGTTTAGAAAATACGGGAGCAATGCGTCAGGCAAGAAGACTAAGTAACGGAACAGAATTTACCGAATTACGAGAATACAATAGAGGCGACGATCTTCGACTAATTGATTGGAAAGCTACCGCCCGTCGCAGTCACCCTGTAGTAAGAGTCTTAGAACCAGAACAAGAGCAGACCCTATTTATTTTACTCGATCGCGGACGCTTAATGACGGCTAGAGTTCGAGGATTAAAAAGGTTTGACTGGGGTTTAAATGCTACTTTATCTTTGGCTTTGGCAGGGTTGAGTCGCGGGGATAAAGTGGGTGTTGCCGTGTTCGATCGTGATATCAATACTTGGATACCACCCCAAGGAGGAAATCATCATCTGGCTAAACTTATAGAACGCCTGACACCATTGCAACCCATATTACTAGAACCAGATTATCTGGGTGCAATAACTCAGGTTGTTAGCAAACAAAACCGTCGCGCTCTAGTTGTTGTAATTACCGATCTAGTGGATGTTACCGCTTCAGCAGAGTTATTAAGGGCAATGGTTAGACTTACTCCGCGTTATTTACCTTTCTGTGTAACCTTACGCGACCCGATAATCGACACTATTTCCCACAATAGCACTAATAATACCACAGAAACCTATTCTCGTGCTATAGCCTTAGATTTATTAGCCCAACGTCAAGTAGCCTTTGCCAAATTAAAACAAAGAGGAGTATTAGTTTTAGATGCACCAGCCGATCGAATTAGCGAACAGTTGGTTACTCGATATTTACAAGTAAAAGCCCGCAATCTACTCTAGTTATTTTTGGAGTTATGTTAAGAAAATTAACAACTAAACAGTCTTGTCATCGGCATTTATTGAGGGATTGCTGAGAGTAAATCCCAGTATTAGCAGCGAGTTCCATCTGATACCTTACCAAATAGAGATTACTGCCATAAGGAAAATAGAAAAATTTATTGTGATAACAATTCTGCTAAAAATGTTAGGATTACCATCGAGAATAAAGATAGAAGATGGAAGTTATTTTCAGTATGAAGGGGTTTTCTTACTCTAATGTTGATAAGTTTTCTCCAGAAATCTTGTATCTCTACGCTAATTTGATTGAGGAGATAATCAATTTATGTCGATTTATGTAGGAAATCTCTCTTATGAGGTTAACCAGGAAGACTTAACAGAAGTCTTTAGCGAATATGGAACTGTTCGACGAGTTCATATGCCTACCGATCGAGAAACAGGTCGTTTGAGAGGCTTTGCTTTTGTGGAAATGGAAACAGAAGCAGAAGAAGATAAAGCGATCGAAGCTTTAGACGGAGCAGAATGGATGGAACGAACAATGAAAGTTAATAAAGCTAAACCTCGCGAAAATAGACAATCAAGCAGAGGGGGTCGTAGAAACTACTAAGTCTATATTTTAAGCTCAAACCAAATAACGCTTCTGGGAATAACTAGGATAAATTCCACGGGCATTTCCCTAGAAGCGTTTTGTTATTTTAATGAGGAATTATTATGTCCAAACGTCGCAATGCTAAAAAAGAGAAAGCTCAGAGAAACAAAATCAATGCCCGCAAATACCGTAAACCATCTTCGCGCTATTCTGGAAGAGGAAAAAGATATTCTAACTATAATAAATCTTCAGAAAATGACAACAAAGATTCTTCAGCAGCTAAGGAAGAAAATTTATCGTCATCTTCTTCGTCATCTGAATCTACTTCTAATACCTAGAATAATAATTGCTTTGTTCTAATATATATAGCAATCCTCTTCTTTTTAGGAGAGGCAATTGTTTATTGTATATTGTCACGTCTTATTTCCATTCCAAATCCTTCACGACGTACTCGCAAATCATAATAAATTACTGCTTTAATTGATTGCCAAAAAGGAACTGTTAAAGCAGAACTACCAATCGTAATCACTATAATAGCTAAACTATACAATAACCCAAAAATTCCAGAGTCAGTGGAGTAAATAGTAGCTAATATTCCTTGTGATAAAAAACTAGCTATCTGAATAACAGCAGTGATAGGTAAACTAATTAAAAAAGCAATAAATACAACTAATTGAATCCGAAAAATCGAATCTTTAGTTAATTTCCAGCTTCTACTAATAGCTGCTGTAGCAGTAATATTATCTTCTATAGCTAGAGGTAATTCTACAATAAATAAACGAGAAATAATCCAGACTATCCCAAATAACAGCAGGAGCAAACCAATAATAGTAATTAATCCCGCGATTAAACCAAGAATTATCATCATTACTGTATTTTGACCGAAGATAGTAGCAATAAATCCGAAGCTCAATCCACTAATAAAAGAAAAAATAACAATTCCTAAAGTAATAGCAATCCAAGCCACAAAAAATATTAAAAATACTAAAATACCTGCACCTAAAAAACTCCACATTTTCGGGTTAATATGTCGTCGTGCATCTCTAATAGATTCTGGTTTTTCCGTTACTTCAGCAAAAGCCAAACGAGAAATTAAGCCCATAGTTGCAGCTAATTTAGCCCAACCATAAACAGGGACTAATCCCCATAAAGAGCCAATAAATGCTAAGCGAAAATAGTCTCTAAAGCGATCGCGATAAATTCGTAATCCACCACTAACAATATTGCCAACAGTTAAAGATTTCATGGTTTAAAAAGAAAAAGCTACTAATTCTTTACATTAATATTTCTCAATTGTAAATTAAACTTTAATAGTATGAATTAAAGAATTAAATGAACGTTCGACGTTGGATTGCCAGACAAGAACCTAACTGGAAAAAACTAGAGCTTATTCTTCAGAAAGTAGAAAAAAAGGGAATTAAATCTTTATCAGCACTCGAAATAAAAGATTTGGCTAGTTTGTATCGTTCTGTTTCGGCAGATTTAGCAAGAGCGAGGACGAATAAAGTAGGAGATATTTTAATTCAAGATTTACAAAAATTAACTGCTCGTAGTTATAACCAAATCTATCAAGGCTCTCATCATCAAGAATGGCTTAGGGTTAGAGAGTTTTATCTCTGGAAGTTACCACAAGTTATCCAAGAAAGTTGGTCATATATCGCGATCGCTACAGGGGTTTTTTTTCTAGCAGGTACAATTGGTTGGTGGTACGCTTGGCAAGACCCTAGTTTTATTGCGATTACCGTACCTGCTAGTTTAATTAGTAAAGTTCGGGATGAAGGAGAATTATGGATGGGTTCGATTGTGGGGATTGAACCTTTAGCTTCTAGCAGTATTACGATTAATAATCTATCAGTTTCTTTTGGCGCGATCGCGGGAGGTATTACCGCAGGAACTTATACCCTGTTTATTATGGCATTAAATGGTTTATCTATTGGGGTTATTGCTACTCTAGTCGGTCAAAATAATTTAGCCTATCCCTTTTGGGCGTTTGTTTTTCCCCATGGTGCATTGGAATTACCCGCAATTTTTTTTGCTGGTGGTGCGGGGTTACTAATTGGCAAAGCAATGATTTTTCCTGGTAAATATCGCCGTCTTGATGCTATTAAACTTAATGGTGTCAAAGCTGCTCGATTACTATTTGGTATTATACCCATGCTAGTAATTGCAGGTGCGATCGAAGGATTTTTTTCCCCCAATCCGACGATACCTAATTTGGTTAAATATTTAACGGGAATTGGCTTGTTTTTTAGCTTGATTATTTATTGTACTCGTAAAAAAAAGATGCAATAACCCAATTATTAGCTATTAGATCGGCGACAAACTAATAGCTAATAGCTAATAACTAAACTTAAAAAGTACCTAAAAGGATAGCCAAAGTAAAGACACAAAAACTTACGACTAAGGCTGCTATAATAACTGCGTAAGGTGCATGATTGGTACTATCTAAATATTGATTTACTTTTCGATCGCGTTCTTCAGGATGCCAAATCATATCTTTCATAATTCGTACCTCATGTATATTTTTCATAACATTAATAATAATTGTAGAGAGCAGTAAACTAATTAATTAGAGATTTGTAACAAATAAAACTATTCTTAATTAGAATTATTAAAAATTGATTTTATTTCATGAAGATCGATAACGATCGCCAAGATAAACTGAAGCTAAATATAAACTAAGAAAAGTCCTCAAGCTTAACTAAATTAATCCAGTTAAATTTTTTTTATTTTTTCTATGAAGATTCTGATGCTCTCTTCAACCTTTCCTTATCCACCAACTAAGGGAGGAACTCATAATCGAACTTTTAATTTATTAAAACCTATTGCCCAAAAGCATCAAGTCACTTTGGTTACACAAAAGGCTACAGATGTTACTGACGAAGATATAGAAAATTTAAAACAATATGTGGCTGAATTAATTGTTTTTCCCCGTAATAACACCGTAGAAAACAGTATTTTGGCTAAAACTAAGCGTTTTATTAGGTTTTGGCTGGAAGGAATTCCTCCTAATGTTCTCTATCTTTACTCACCAGAAATGCAAAAATGGATAGATAAAGCAGTAGCAGATAATCGATTTGATGCCATTACTTGCGAACATAGTGTTAATGAAATTTATATTAGAGCGCAATGGCGTAATAAAGTGCGGACGATTATCGATGTTCATAGTTCTATTTATCGTACTTGTAAAAATCAGTTAGAAACAAAAACATCAGAAAATGAATTACGCGATCGCTTTTATCTGCCTTTATTACGTCGTTACGAACAAAAATTGACTCGGAAATTTGCTCGGGTTGTTGTCACTACAGACGAAGACGAACAACAAATAAAAGTTTTTAATCCTCAAGCAAAAATTACGGTTATTCCTAATGGCGTAGATTTAGATACTTTTCCCTATCGTCCTCACGATCCTGGTGGATATCAAATTGTGTTTGTTGGGGGACTAGATTATTTCGTGAATATCGATGCAGCTTGTTTTTTTGCCAGCGAAATATTTCCGCAAATACAACAAAAATTTCCCGAAGCTAGTCTGATTTTAGTTGGTTCTAAACCCGCACCAGAAGTACTCGCTCTGACAGCCAATAATTCTGCTATTAAAGTAACGGGAAGAGTCCCTTCTATTTCCGAATATTTACATCAGGCAACGGTGGCTATTGCTCCTTTAAGAACTGGTTTTGGAATGAAAATAAAAACTTTAGAATATATGGCAGCAGGTTGTCCCGTAGTCGGAAGCGATCGCGGATTAGAAGGTATAGAAGTAGACAGCGATCGAGTGCCACTGCGAGCTTTAAGAGCTAATACCGTAGATGAATATATAGAAGCTATTACTAATTTATTTAATAATGCCGAATTAAGAGCTAAACTATCTCAAAATGGCAGAGACACGATCGAACAAGAATATACTTGGTTAAGTCTGGCTCGACGTTATGAACGAATTATAGTTGATAAATGATTTCTAGTGATTGGTTGGATTGGATAGCTGTATTTTGCTACATTGGCATTACGTTATTGGTAATGTATCGCGTATTTTTGACCGATAAAAATTAAAATATCGAAAATCAACAAACATAGTAGTACAATTGACGGTTGTATTCTGCGCCATCAATTGTGATAGAACGCTATACCCTGCCCGAAATGGGCGAAATCTGGACTGATACCTATAAACTGAAAACCTGGCTACAAGTAGAAATTGCCGTATGTGAAGCACAAGCCGAATTAGGCTATATCCCCAAAGAAGCAGTAGAAGAAATTAAAGCCAAAGCCAATTTCGATCCTCAAAGAGTATTAGAAATTGAAGCAGAAGTACGCCATGATGTGATCGCCTTTTTGACTAACGTTAACGAATATGTGGGAGATGCAGGGAGATATATTCATTTGGGCTTGACCAGTTCTGATGTACTAGATACTGGCTTGGCCTTACAGATGGTGATTAGTTTAAATCTCATTTTAGAAAAGTTAGAAGAACTAATTCAAGCCATTCGTTATCAGGCACAACAACATCGTTATACGGTAATGGTAGGGCGTTCCCATGGTATTCATGCCGAACCAATTACCTTTGGCTTTAAATTGGCAGGATGGTTAGCAGAAGTATTGCGTAATCGCGATCGCCTGGTAAGATTGCAAAAAGATATTGCGGTAGGTAAGATTTCTGGAGCAGTAGGAACTTATGCTAATGTCGATCCGAAGATAGAAGCCATCGCCTGTCAAAAACTGGGATTAGAACCAGATACCGCCTCAACTCAGGTAATTTCCCGCGATCGTCATGCAGAATACGTACAACAACTAGCCCTCTTAGCTGCTTCGATCGAAAGATTTGCTGTCGAAATTCGCAACTTACAACGAACTGATGTACTAGAAGTAGAAGAATTTTTCTCGAAAAAACAAAAAGGTTCTTCAGCTATGCCTCATAAGCGCAATCCCATTCGCTCGGAACGTTTAACAGGAATGGCAAGAATCATTCGGGGTAATGCAGTGGCAGCCTTAGAAAATGTGGCACTTTGGCATGAGCGAGATATTTCTCACAGTTCCGTAGAAAGAGTAATTCTCCCCGATAGCTGCATCTTAACCCACTTTATGCTCAAAGAAATTACTAACCTAGTCAAGAATTTACTAGTATATCCAGAAAATATGCAGCGCAATATGAATGTCTATGGAGGTGTAATTTTTAGCCAAAAAGTTTTACTGGCATTAGTTGAAAAAGGCATGAGTCGAGAAGAAGCTTATAGAGTGGTACAAAGTTGCGCTCATCAAGCTTGGAATCAACCCGACGGAGACTTTCGTCAATTAATCGAGCGCGATGAGACTGTAACCAAAATCTTATCCCCTGAAGAAATCGACAACTGTTTCGATCCACAACAGCATCTGAAAAATTTAGATGAAATTTATCAACGCTTGTGCATTTAGATAGTTTGATTTTTACTTTAGAAGAAAAAACTGGCTATCGTCTCATGTTAATATCTAATATCGTAATTAGTTGATTTTGCTCTAAGGAAAAGCGATCGATCGCCCTGAAGCAAAATAAAACTATTGGTTGTTACAAGATAATAACCGATAACTTAATCCCCCATAATTTTCGTTACAGAGAGAAAAACCACTGCCATGATTCATGATGTATTTATGCCCGCGCTTAGTTCCACAATGACAGAAGGTAAAATTGTCGAATGGGTAAAATCTCCTGGAGACAAAATCGCCAAAGGTGAAACTGTGGTAGTGGTAGAGTCAGATAAAGCCGACATGGATGTAGAATCTTTTAACGAAGGCTATCTGGCAGTTATTTTAGTAGAAGCAGGGCAAGAAGCTCCCGTTGGCAAAGCGATCGCTTTAGTAGCAGAAACAGAAGCGGAAATCGAAGAAGCAAAAGAAAGAGCAGAAAAAGGAAATTCTTCTCAAGCTAAACCTCCTCACCCTCCTGTAACTCCTAGTCCTTCTCAAGCTGTAACTGAAGAAAAAGTTGCTTCTAGTGGTACTAACTCTTCTAGTAACGGGCGCATTGTTGCCTCTCCTAGAGCGCGAAAATTGGCTAAAGAACTAAAAGTCGAACTTAAAACCTTACAGGGTAGTGGTCCTTACGGCAGAATTGTCGCTCAGGATGTCGAAAAGGCTGTTAAACCCAAAGAATACATTCAACCAAAACCTTCTGTAGACACTAAACCAAAACCTTCTGTAGACACTAAACCACAACCCCCTGTGGATACTCCAGCAGTTACGGGTACTCCAGGAGAAACCGTAGCTCTAAATACTTTGCAGAAAGCAGTAGTGCAAAACATGATGGCTAGTCTGCAAATACCTACTTTCCATGTTGGCTACACTATTACTACCGATGCCCTAGATAAACTCTACATCCAAATTAAACCCAAAGGGGTAACTATGACAGCCTTAATTGCCAAGGCAGTAGCTGTTGCTCTCCAAAAACATCCTGTAGTTAATGCTAGTTATGTTACCAATGGGATTAAATACAACTCAGAAATCAATATTGCCATAGCTGTAGCTATGCCCGACGGCGGTTTAATTACTCCTGTTTTACGCAATGCAGATAAAGTAGATATCTATTCTCTCTCTCGTACCTGGAAGGATTTAGTTAATAGAGCCAGAGCCAAACAATTACAACCAGATGAATATAGTACTGGTACATTTACCCTATCTAATCTAGGTATGTTTGGTGTTAGTAGCTTTGATGCTATTTTACCTCAAGGGCAGGGTTCAATTCTCGCCGTTAGTTCAGCCAGCCCCCAAGTAGTAGCCACAGAAGATGGGATGATGGGCATTAAACGCCAGATGAATGTTAACATCACTTGCGATCACAGGATCATTTATGGTGCGAATGCTGCTGCTTTCCTCCAAGATTTAGCTAAATTAGTTGAAACCAATCCTCAATCTTTGACACTTTAAGTAACAAATAATTAATTATTACAACTTAGCGGTGTTGCTGAACACCGCATTTTTTATGAAATAAATTTCCCTTCGGCTTGTTTTTTATATTGTGCGATCGCCCATTGATGTTCTGGGTAATAGTAAATTAACGCTAACAATTTAAATCTATCTTTTAGTCTATTCATAATTTTCCCTGTAGCAATACTTATTAAACTACAAGATGTCTAATTTTTAGATTGCGATCGAAAATCACTACCTGAAAAGAATCACGATCGATCCTATCAGCGATCTCTGCCCTATTACTTCGAGCGAGTCAATAGTATAACTTTAAGTAACTCGATCGACAGTGGATATGTTATCAAATGTAGACAAAATAAATAAGAAAATCGAACAAAATACTGTAACAATAGATACTAGATAAAAAGTATTTAAGTAGAGCAAATACCAATCATCAAATTATCCATCTGCTGTAGGAGAGATGCGTAGATTATGGATTGTAGCCACATTCAGTTTTGTACACATAAAGAGAAAATAGACTTCGAGCAATTACAAAATTTATTCAAAATTGGGGCTTTTTGGGCGAAAGAGCGCGATCGAGAAGATTTGAAAATAGCAGTTGCCAACAGTAATCCTGTGGTTAGTATTTGGGATGAAACTTATTTAATCGGTTTTGCTCGTGCTACTTCTGATGGTGTTTACCGTGCTGCTATTTGGGATGTGGTAGTTCATCCCAAATATCGTGGATTGGGCTTAGGGGGTAAATTAGTAGAAACAGTTTTAAGCCATCCTCAAGTAAATAGGGTAGAACGAGTCTATTTAACTACGACCCATCAACAAAGCTTTTATCAACATATTGGTTTTGAGTATAACGATACTACTACTATGGTATTGTATAACAAATCTCTTTATCAACTCAATTCAGAGAAAAAATCTAAAATTGAAGCTCAAACATAAATTTTTTTTTGTCTTTGCGTAAAGTGGTAATAACTGCTTTACGCAGTTGCCGATCGAGCAATATTATTATTATAATGTACCTAACAAAACGTAGTCGTTATGAGTTTAAGATAAAATTATGAACGATCGACAAATAGAAAACATGGTAATTATTGGCTCGGGGCCAGCAGGTTACACGGCTGCAATTTATGCAGCAAGAGCAAATCTTAAACCAGTTGTCTTTGAAGGTTTGCAAGCAGGAGGCATACCAGGGGGACAACTAATGACTACTACCGAAGTAGAAAATTTTCCTGGCTTTCCAGATGGCATTACAGGGCCCGAACTAATGACCAGAATGAAAGCCCAGGCAGAACGTTGGGGAACAGAATGTTATACAGAGGACGTTATTGAAGTAGATTTAAGTCAGCGTCCTTTTACCGTTCGTTCAGAAGAAAGAGAATTAAAAACTAATAGTATTGTTATTGCTACTGGGGCAACTGCCAAAAAATTAGGATTGCCTAGTGAAAAAATTTATTGGAATAACGGCATTTCTGCTTGTGCTATTTGTGATGGTGCAAGTCCTATTTTTGCAGGAGAAGACTTAATCGTTATTGGTGGTGGAGACTCCGCAGCAGAAGAAGCAGTTTATTTAACTAAATATGGTTCTCACGTTCATTTATTAGTACGCCGAGAACAGATGCGGGCTTCTAAAGCAATGCAAGATAGAGTATTAGCCAATCCTAAAATTACGGTTCATTGGAACACAGAAGCAGTAGATGTATTCGGTGAAAATAACCGAATGACAGGAATAAGAGTATTAAATAATCAGACGGGGCAAGAAACAGAGATTAAAGCCAAAGGTCTATTTTATGCGATCGGACATAATCCCAATACTTCTTTATTTAAAGAACAATTAGAATTAGATGAAGTTGGATACATTATCGTCAAACCTGGTACAGTCGAAACCTCTGTAGAAGGGGTATATGCTGCTGGCGATGTCCAAGACCATGAATACCGTCAAGCCGTTAGTGCAGCAGGTACGGGTTGTATGGCAGCTTTATCAGCAGAAAGATGGTTATCAGAACATAATTTAATTACCGAATATCATGCTGTATTAGCATCGGCAGAGCAAGGAGTTGAGGTAGAAGAAAGCCCAGAAGAAACTATAGAAGATACCTCAGATAGTTTCGCTCTTAATGCTACTCGTCATTATGGTGGTTATGCTCTCAGAAAATTATTCCACGAAAGCGATCGCCTATTGATGGTTAAGTATGTATCTCCAACTTGTGGCCCTTGCAAGACCCTTACTCCTATTCTCAACAAAGTAATAGACGAATACGAAGGAAAGATTCACTTTGTCGAAATCGATATTACTAAAGACCCAGAAATTGCCAAAATGGGACAAGTTGTCGGTACACCTACTATTCAGTTTTTCCATAACCAAGAATTGGTCGAAGAAATGAAAGGGGTCAAACAAAAAAGTGAATTTCGTCGGGTAATTGAGAATTATTTACCTGTAACATTAACCAATAGTTAACAGTTTTGAGTAGGGGCGAACAAGCATTCGCCCTCAATTTGTACTAGAAATTGAGAAGCAATATAGCAGAATTAAAGAGACTTAAAACTAAATTGCTCTTCTTTTCTAGCCGATGATTTAGTAGATGAGGTGCTGCTGACAGTCTCCCGCGAAGCAGATAGTAGACACCGTTCCTAGGCAAGTCTAGTTTTGGGTAGGTTCTATAAAGCAGATTATTTGCTCGATTACTCAACATAATTCGCCCCCCATTAAGGCTGAGTTAAAGTAAGCTGGGTAGATTCACTTGTTTGATTGTTTAAGCTAGCTACTGCCGTAATTAAATATTTTAGTCCTGAAGGTGCAGTATCCACTGGTGGGATAGGTAGTTGAAAAATTCCTTGAGAATTAGCTCTTACAGTTTGCTCGATTAATTTATCCCCTTCTATTTGAACAAGTTCTCCGAGTAGAGGTAGTCTAGAACTAATGGTAATTTTGACCTCGGCATGAGGTCGAGTTTGACCTTGAAGTATAAATCCATTGGGATCGATCGTTTCTCCGTTACGATGGCTCACAAACTGAGGGCGTAAATCTCGATTCACTTCCCTTGTAGCAGCATTTGACTCAGACTCATTTGGCACGTAGGGTAATGGGGATGGAGGAATTTGGTTGTTTTCAATGCTAGCTCTATTTCTGTTATAAGTGAAAATATTAGATGCAGCACTATAGATTACTTGTTTTCCTCGTTGTAGTCTTCCTATAACTGCACCTTCTACAACACGCTCTCTATGGGAGATTGGTATTTTACTTTGATAAGTTCCTGGGTTTATTTCTCTAGCTCTTACTTCTCTAATAGTTTGTTTGTCCCCTATAATGAGGAATGAAGCTTGTACTCCAGAAGTTCCTTTCATGGTAATGGTTAAAATTTCTCCTGGATTTAAAGCTCGAGCGACTCCATCATGACTAATTCGTTCGATTTCTAAATTTTTAGCGTTTGGTTGTCTGGTTGCTCTTTCTAGATCTGTCCTAGTTTGAGCTAACGTTGCTGGAGCAATAGGGGCGATCGCTAGAATGCTAGTAACTATTAATACTAATAATCTAGTCCAAGACAAAATAGTAATTGAATAATCAAACCTCCCTTTTTCCCTAACCGCTCGATCGTAAGACATATATGCTCTAATTTCTCTGGGATATTTATAGATTGTATAGATTGGGCTTAAAATTTAAATTTTAAACGAAAAAATAGTTGAAGTTTTTTACCTAATACATATTAATCTCTAAGAAAAATCGGCGCACCAAAGCTAAAGCATCAGAAAAAGTGGGTAACGATTTAACATACCAACTTTTCTGTCGAGTAGTCCAAGTAAAATTGGCTTGTAAATGATGAGCCAAAAGAGTAACCATAGAAAATAGCCCCAAGATTAGAGGAGTGGTACCTGCGGGAGCGCAAGCGCTGCTGCCAGCAGTTCGCCAAATCTGACCATTGACGTTGAGTTTCCATGCCCAAATGTGTCTTCTAACTTCTTCAAAAGTTACTTCCATTTGCCAACGACGTACAAGCCACTCAAGGATTTGTTGGGCTTGATACTCTTGATTGGTACACTTTGTTCGTTATTCAATCCTACTATTTTAGCGATCCGCTAGGCGGATCTGGCGTAGCCAGCGCGCGGGTAAGGTTTTTCTTTTTATCTCAGAAATCATCCCAACATGAAGATACTTAAAGTTCTCAAAGCTTCTTACTTGGCGGAAATAGGTTTTGATAAAGTTGACAGTACGAATCCACAAATTGTAC
>JBFRWK010000098.1:0-3215 GCA_051439545.1 Xenococcaceae cyanobacterium
GGGTGAACGAAAAAAGGTGTGGGAGAAAGGGGAAGTAGTTAGCGTGTATAATACGATAACTAAGTTCTACCACATCACAGTTTCTCCATTAATGAAAAATCTCCAGTCCATTCTGTCCCAAATAGAAGAAACACTCCATTCATTACCAGATTGGAATAACTTAGAGCAGTTTGTGAATGAATTTCATTTCTCCTGGCTAAAATTGGGCAATGTTGTGCAGCAACAACTGGTACAGACTCGTATTGAAGAAACGGAAACCCAATATCCATCTCCTAGAACAAAGAGGGAAAAAAGGTATTACACACCATTAGGAGAAATGGTAGTTAAGCGTCGAGCATATATGACATCTGACGGTCTCAAAGTAAAGGTTGATGAAGAACTAGGATTACCCAAGGATAAATGGCTTTCTCTAGTATTAGAATTAGCTTGTGCTTTAGGAGTGAGTAGTGAATTCCCCAATTCTCATAAGCTATTTCAACGATGGACTTCTTTAGATTTAACAGAGAAAACTTTAGCTAATCAAGTAGAAAAAACAGGAAATCAACTACAAGAACAAGAATTTAATTGCCCAAAAAAATCCATCACAGAACCACAGTTTGAATCTCTAAATCAATCTGAAGAAAAATCTAATTTATTGTATGTTGGAGTAGATGGGGTAATGACTCCACTGAATCAACAACAAGGATATAAAGAAGCTAAAGTTGGGGTGATTTTTTGGAGTAAAGACCATCAAAAAATCAAGGGGAAAAGAGGTAAAATACGTCAAAGAGAATATGTAGCGACGTTAAAATCACGTAATGAATTTAGAAACAGAATTTCATTACTTTATCATCAGATAGCCACAGAAAAACCCAGAACTACTGTGGTAATCGGAGATGGCGCACATTGGATTTGGTCAATGGCACAAGAACAATTTCCTGGGTCAATCGAAATTCTCGATTTTTTTCATCTCTCAGAATATGTTTGGGCGGTAGCTAAAGCAGCTTATCCAAAAGGCGAACAAAAACAAAAAGATTGGGTGAAAATTCAACAGCAATTACTCAAAAAATCTCAGTGGCAAACTGTTATTCAGAATTCTCATAACTTAAACAATAACAAGAAACATCTCATCGAAGCAATTACCGACTTAGAGCGTTATTTAACTAATAATAAAACTCGCATCGATTATCAAAGCTATTTAAAAGCAGGGTTAATGATTGGTTCGGGAGTTGTTGAAAGTTCCAATCGTCGTGTGGTGACACAAAGATTAAAACAAGCTGGTATGCACTGGTCACAAACTGGTGCAGAAGGGGTTATGGCTCTCAGAGCAGCCTATTTAAGTAACTCAAGTCGCTGGTTAAATTTTTGGTCACGAGAGAGTACAATGTTCGAGAGCAAGTTAGCGTAGTTATCGCTATAACTTTGGTGTTTTTTAAATTAAATAGTGGTCAAAAGCAAACAACAACAGCAATTAGATTTAGCCAACAGAATCGCACAAGTACAAGGTTTGATTGATGAAATCTCAAGAGAAATTGAGAACATTCAAGCCAACTCCCCTGTGGCTTTACCTACTAGTTCCATTGTTCGTTTTCGAGCTAAAGGAAAGGGTGGGGCTTATTGGTATTACAAATGGCAATCTCCCCAACCGATATTCGTTACGAAAAATGGTAATTATTCTCGTTATAAATATATTGGCAAAGCAGGTAGTCCCGCTTTTAATGAAGCTGTAGAAATGTATCGTAATCGAACTCAGATCTCGTCTCTACAACAAGTACTTCATACATTAGAATTAGCCAGATTAGATTTAGTGGAAGAAGCGAACAGAATCAATGAGTGAAATCAAATTAGCTTAGTTATCGTAAATATTGCGCTAACCAAAGCTTCCCTTCCCACACCTTTTTTCGTTCACCCACTCACTATAACCCAGCATAATTTCTACCCTTCGTTTTATCTCGCAAATCGGTAAAAATTTCTGCATCATTATCTACATCGTTAAACTCTTGAGAATTCCTAAATGTTTCCAAGCTAGTCCAAAAATTATTTACTGGAAGAATATCAATTAAAATTTCTTCTCCATCAGGAATATTAATTTCTTCTAATAATTCAATAGTTTTACCTTTCTTGATTCCTTTGACTAATGACATGATGATTCTTTTTTAAGTTTTAAGTTAATTAACTGGCTTTACTAATAATCTTAGAAATTCCCATTACAAATAATCCCCAGAACTTTCACTAGGTCGAATATGTAAATACTTGCTCGTTGTATCCAATGAAGCATGACCTAATGTTGCCTGAACTAACCTTAATGGCGCACCCCGTTCTAAAGCATGAGTCGCATGAGCGTGCCTTAACCAGTGAGGAGAAACTTTATCAGCAGATGGTAATTGAGCCGATGCTGCTGCCCGTTTTACAATCCTGTGTATATGGGCAGGGGCTAAAGCATTACCTTTTTCACTCGTAAAAATAGGAGAATTGGCAATTACATCTGCTCTAAACTTTTCTAATTCAGTAGCTAATTCAGGTTTAAGGGTGATATGACGGGTCTTACCTCTCTTACCATATACAGTAAGCTGTACCGTATTGATTTCAGGTCTAGGGGTAATATCTTTCCACCTCAAACCACATAATTCACTCACCCTCACCCCAGTCTGATACAAAGTTTTTAAAATTAGATGATTACGTGGATTCAACTCATTCTCAATTAATGCTTTCACTTCCTCAACAGTAAGGATACGTTCGACTAGAGTTTCTTTGGGAACGGCCACCTTAAACTGTCGCGGAAGAGGACTAGATTTAATTGGTGCAGCATCTAATGTCAGCACGTAATTAAAAAACGCCTTAAGAATCGCTAAATGCTTTTGCTTCGTAGTATCGGCACAATCTAAACTATCTAACCAATTTCTGACGTGCTGGGACTTAATTTTAGGCAGAGGGAGCTTGACAGCCGAACCAAACTGATTGATGGTATTTTCATAGCTTTGGCGCGTATATCCGTGATGCAGAGCCAACCATTCCTCTACTAATTCCTTCATTTACTCCCAGGGGTTGTTAAGAGTAGAACAATACTATTATACAGTTGCTCGACACCAAACCCCTATTCTCTCGTAGAAGTTAAACAAAGATTAAGCAAAACTTATCTTTGTCGAGCTAGAAAAGTAAGTATAAATACTTAATAAATAAGTTTTGTTTATATTTTTAACCCATGGGACAAAGAAAAAGCAGCAAGCTGATATTGA
>JBFRWK010000099.1:0-7888 GCA_051439545.1 Xenococcaceae cyanobacterium
CACGGTTTTGCCCTAAAAAAAGTACTAATGTATGAAAAGGTAGTTCAGTTTCGCCGTTTCGATCGCCTTTCGACCTCGGCTCAAAATTCTCAAAAAATTATACAAAAGATTTTGCTCAGGTACTTAATAAAACAGAGTTATTACACTAAACAATTTAATGCTTAACTCATGTCTATTTTTAGACTGCCCATTTTAAAAAAAAAATCAACAATTTAAAAAAAATAATTTGTTATTTTTTTTAAATTGTTAAAAAACTGTATTTATAGATCGAAAAATAAGTCTTTATAAGGATGCTTTTTTTGTTATGGCAGTGTAAAAAGTTATTTTTTTTTTGCAAATAATATATTGTAGATATTGTCAATTATTCATGTTATGTATTAAGTTGATTAATAGGGAAATTATTACTGTTTTTTAAAATAAAAAATAAGAATTTTTTTTTTTGGATAAGTTACATATTATTTATAATTAACTTGATTAACTATGATATTGTTCGACCGCCTCAAATTAGCAATGTTTAGCGGGAAAGGAGGAGTAGGCAAAAGTACTATTTCCTCTGGATTTGCTTGCCGTTGGGCGAAGCAATTTCCCCAAGAAAAGATCTTATTAGTATCTACCGATCCTGCCCATTCTTTAGGAGATATTTTGCAACTAGAAGTAAGCGATCGCGCTATTAATCTAGATAGTATTTCCAATCTCTACGTCAGAAATCTCGATGCAGAAAGGCTATTAAAAGATTTTAAAGAGCGTTACGGTAATACTTTAGAGTTGTTAGTCGAGCGGGGTAGTTTTGTCGAAGGAGAGGATTTAACCCCTGTTTGGGACTTAGATTGGCCTGGATTAGACGAGTTGATGGGTTTGTTAGAAATTCAAAGACTGTTCAGTAACAATGAATATGACCGCGTTGTGGTGGATATGGCTCCTAGCGGTCATACTTTAAATTTCTTTGAATTGATGGATTTTCTGGATGAAATGCTAGAGACATTAGAGCTATTCCAAGAAAAGCATCGTTACATGAGTTTGACTTTTTCAGGAAAATATACCCCCGACGAAGCAGACGATTTTCTCAAAACCTTTCAAGAAGAGTTAAGCGCAGGACGCAAACTATTACAAGGTAATGAAAGCACCGCTTGTTTGGTTGTTGCGATCGCCGAACCGATGAGTTTTTTGGAGACTCGCAGATTTATTGAAGGCTTAGAGAAATTGCAAATTCCCTGTGGTGGAATTTTTCTAAATCAAATAGTGGCTGACACTCAAGATATCGATCGAGCATTAGAGCAACAAGAGGTTGTTTGTAAATTTACTAACTTAGCTGGCGATCGACCCCTATGGCTATTATTCGAGCAGCAACAAGAGCTTCTGGGGGAAAGTGCGGTATCGGATTTACTAGAGAAAATACGGTCGCCTGAAGATTACCCAATAGATAGTAGTCTTGCCAAGAATATTTCTTTTCCCGAGCGAATCGAGCCAACATTACCAGACTTTATTAGTTTAGGTCGTCGTCTTATTTTAGTGGGAGGAAAAGGTGGTGTCGGTAAAACTACCATTTCTGCTACTATCGCCTATGGAATGGCGGAAAAATATCCCGACAAAAATATTCGCATTATCTCCATCGATCCCGCACACTCTTTAGGAGATGCTTTGGGGATGACTTTAGGACATGAACCTCAAAGCATCAAACATAACCTTCAAGCTCAAGAAGTTGACGCTAAAGAAATTTTAGAGCAATTTAGAGAAGAGTATCTATGGGAATTAGCAGCCATGATGAGTGGCGATAACCCCGATAACGATTCTGGTATAGCAATCGCCTATGGTCCTAAAGCTTGGCGTAATATTGTCGAACAAGCTTTACCTGGTGTCGATGAAATGCTGTCTTTGTTAAATGCGATCGCACTTTTAGAAGATGAAAAGGAAGACCTAATCATTATCGATACTGCACCAACAGGACATTTACTGCGCTTTTTGGAAATGCCTACTGCTTTAGCTGATTGGCTAGCATGGATTTTTAAACTATGGATGAAGTATCAAAAAGTATTAGGGAGAACCGAATTCATGGGTCGTTTAAGGAAGTTACGACAAAAAGTAGTTAAAGCCCAGAAAATCTTTAAAGATCCTGCACAAACCGAGTTTCTTGGTGTGACGTTAGCTCGTTCTGGAGTGGTAGCTGAAACCAAAAGGTTATATACCGCAATGGAAGAAAAAGGTATTGCCCAAAATTACGTAGTGCTAAATCGTTTTACTGGAGAAAAAGATATTAGTAATGAGGAATTTCCTGGAGTGGAAATAATTCGTTTACCAATGTTACCCCGTTCCGTTAAACCGATAGCCAGAATTGAAGGTGCTGCTAATTGTTTATTTGAGTTAAAGCAGTTAGCAATGAAGTAAACAGTAAAGGTGAGATTTATGGATCACCTCTACAATAGTTAATTAATAACTAATAAAATCAAATAGGAGATTTTCGTTATGTATCGTTCCCCTTATCGTGGAAAAATTAGACCAAAATTAAGCTCAATGCCAGTTCAGCGTTCTGAGGCAAGGGTACACCTTAATGTATATAAATTAGCTGTAGAAAAGGAAAGAATAGAGAAAGAATTGAGCAACTTAGAAGCTCGTCGCCAGCAATTGCGAGAGCGTTTAGGAATTTTGAATTATCAAATAGAGCAAGATTTATTATGGGCAAAAAAATCACGCGATCGCTTAATTAAAGGATTAAATTTATCAACAAAAAATTCTCAAAATAACAATTATGTCAAAACTATGACATTAAATTATTAAGTAGTAGTATTTAAATTAATCATCAATAAAAATAATTATCTCTTTCTTGATTATTGTAGGGAGAGGTGATTATTCATGTTTAAAACCTGGTTATTAAAATAATCAGTGATGCGCTCGAGTTTCCCCTAATATAATATTTGTTTTTTTGCTATAAATACTTAATAATTGTCAATTATCAACTTCTTCTTCTTCCGCTTCTGCTGCTTCTATAGCTAAAAGTAATTCTTCTTCTTTCTCTTCAAATTCTTCTTCCGAAATTTCTCCCATATCAAAAGCAAGTTGCAGTGATAAAAGTTGCTGACTAAGATTTTCTTTATTTTCTATTTCAGGAGTTGCTTGCTCTAATATTTTTTCTCCAATCCATATCAATCCAGATGCTGGAGCATATACAGGTAAAGTTAAAAGGCGAAATAACATTTATTTTTTTCCTAATTATCTTTTTAATTAATTACTCTAATTATTATTAACTATTTTAGAATATTTTGATTGATTACGTTTCCGTATTTATACTAATTTACCTTACTTTAATTGTTGAATAAAATATAGCTGTTATAAAGTTATGATATTATCAGCTATTTAGTATTTATCAAAAATTGATGATTCAAAAAAGCTTTCAGTAAAAAAACTAAATAATCTTAAATAGAGACATTTTAGAGTAACATTCATAATAAATAAGTTTGACTCAGAAAAGGTGATATTTTGGTAACAGTTTTAAACGCTCATTCTCAAACTTTTATTAATACTCCTGCGGTACAAAATGTTGCCCAGCGAGCTTTAAAATACTTACAATCTGGTTATTCAGTTCATTTGCGGGGAGTAGCTGGAGTTGGAAAAACCACTTTAGCATTACATATTGCCAACTTACGTCAGCAGCCAATAGTAATGTTTTTTGGCGATGACGAGTTTAAAAGCTCCGATATGATTGGTAATAACTCTGGTTATAGCCGTAAAAAAGTTGTGGATAATTTTATTCACACTGTAGTTAAAGTTGAAGACGAGTTACGCCACAACTGGATAGATTCTCGATTAACTATGGCTTGTAAACAAGGTTTGACTCTTATATATGACGAGTTTAATCGCTCTCGCCCAGAAGTAAATAATATTTTACTATCAGTATTAGAAGAAAAAATGCTGATATTACCCCCAGATCGCAATCGTACAGAATATGTACCAGTTCATCCTTCATTTCGAGTAATTTTAACTTCTAACCCTGAAGAATATTGTGGAGTACACGCTACTCAAGATGCATTATTAGATCGAGTAATTACGATTAATATGCCCGAGCCTGATATCTTAACTCAGGAAAAAATTTTAATCCAAAAAGCTGGTGTTAGTCCCGCTAAAGCAAAAGCAATTGTAGCGTTAGTCCAAGATTTTCGCTCTCAAATAGGCGAAGAAAAATCTAGTGGTTTACGCTCTTGTTTAATCATTGCCAAAGTCTGTCAAGATCATGAAATTGATTTCAATCCTACTAACGATTATTTTCGCGATATTTGTGAAGACATTTTAACATCTCGAACTAAAGCTTATGTTGCCTTAGAAGAAGCACGCAAAGTCTTTCAGCGTGTTATTTCTAGGATGACTCCTGTTAAAGAAGAAGCACCCAATACTGAATCAATGGCAAATAAAGCTACGGATGAGAAATTAGTATTAGCGAATCAAGTTCCTTATGAAGATGAAGTATATCGCTATTTACAGCAATATCCTGGAGGGCGTTTTTCTGAATTGGCTCAAGAATTAGGGGTTAACAGAAGCGATATTGTCGCTGCGGTTAAATCTCTTAAAGAGCAAGGTGTATTAGTCGGAGCAAATCAATAATTATTGAGCAATTAACATTAATAAATGCTCAATGATAAATGTTAAAAATAAATGAGTAATCAAAAATTAATAACGTCAACTCAAGGAAGTGGTTTAGCTGATATCATCGAGCGCGTCTTAGATAAAGGGGTTGTTATCGCTGGAGATATTTCGGTTTCTGTTGGCTCAACAGAGTTATTAAGTATTAAAATTAGGCTTTTAATTTCTTCTGTGGATAAAGCTAAGCAATTAGGTGTCAACTGGTGGGAAGGAGATCCTTATCTTAGTAGTCAAGCTCGTACTTTAACCGCAACTAATGAAAAATTATTAAAGCGAATAGATGCTTTAGAATCAGAATTAAAATCTCTCAAAGCATTAAATCCTAGTCAAGAAACAGTAGAAGCAGAAACCTAAACATACTCACTGATAACTGCTCACTGATAACTGCTCACTGATAACTGCTCACTGATAACTGCTCACTGATAACTGCTCACTGCTCACTGATAACTACTAACTGATGACTGATTTGAGTTTGCCTCAAGAATCTACTATAGTTTCTCTCAATAAATCGGAAAATAAAGATGCTGGTTTAGCTCCTTTATTATTAACCGTATTAGAGCTAATACGTCAGTTAATGGAGGCTCAAGTTATTAGAAGAATGGATGGGGATTTACTAACTGATGAAGAATTAGAAAGGGTTGCAGAAAGTTTACGTCAGTTAGAAGAGCAAATAGTTAAGTTATGTGAGGTTTTTGAGATCGATCCTGCTGATTTAAATATAGATTTAGGTGAAATAGGAACTTTATTGCCTAAAGATGGCGAATATTATCCAGGGGAAAAGTCACAAAAAGGCTCAGTTTTAGAATTACTAGATCGTTTATTAAATACAGGAATAGTTGTAGACGGTGCTGTCGATCTTGGTTTGGCACAATTAGATTTAATTCATGCGAAATTGAAATTAGTACTTACTTCTAAGCAAATTGACAGTTAACAGTAAACATTTATCAGTTATTCAGAAAACAATTAAAAACCTATGAACCAATAAATTTTGGTATTGATTTGATAGCGAAGGCAGGTTTAATTTATAAAATTACAATATTTTTACCAAATTATTATTTGTGTTTAGATTTTAATTTTTTCAAAAATACAGACTCAAAATTTATATAATTGATTGACTAATAACTATTAATTACCAACCTAATAATTGACTAATATGACTACTACCGTACAAACTAAATATGGCTATTATCTCTATGGAATCTTTCCCTTACCCGCTCCAGAAATTACCAATATACAGGGATTGGATAAACAACCTGTTAATGTAGAAATTGTTGATGGTTTTGCATTGTTATATTCCGAAGCGCAGCAGAAAAAATATTTAGCTAGTCGGCGCAATCTTCTCAATCATGAAAGAGTTTTAGAAGAGGCAATGGAAGCAGGTTATCGTAATTTATTACCGTTGCAATTTGGTTTGTGTGTAGAAAGTTGGGAAGAAGTTTTAGACTTATTAATTACTTCGCGTCGTCAAGAGCTAGAGGAATTGCTCAATAAGTTATCTGGTTATCGGGAAGTAGGAGTAAAGTTGATGTGGGAAACCGAAGCAGAAATTGAAATGTTACTCCATGAAAACCCAGAGCTTAAAGCACAAAGAGATGCATTAATCGGGAAAAATCTTAGTTTGGATGAAACAATTAAAATCGGACAAGCAATTGAAACAGCAATTGAAAATCGCCAAGATGAAATTATCCAAGCTTTTCAAAATAGCCTCGCTCCTTTGGCAAAAGAATTAGTGGAAAATGACTGTCAGATGCAACAAATGATTTATAATGCTGCTTATCTTATTCCTTGGGAAAAAGAAACAGAATTTAGTCAAAAAGTAGAAGAGTTAGATAAAAGATTTGAAGGACGTTTACGAATTCGTTATAACGCTTTTACTGCGCCATTTAATTTCGCGAAATTACAGTGAACAGTGAACAGTGAACAGTAAACAAATAACCAACTGTAATAAGAGCGAAGCTCGCTAACTGCTAACTGAATAACTGCTAACTGCTAACTGAATAACTGCTAACTGCTAACTGAATAACTGCTAACTGCTAACTGAATAACTGCTAACTGAATAACTGCTAACTGCTAACTGCTAACTGCTAACTGAATAACCGCTAACTGAATAACTGCTAACTGAAAATGAGTGATTTATTTAAAGGTTTTGAACAACTATTAGAACTAGCTAAAGTTTTAGAAGAAAAAGCAGAAAAGGGTGAATTAAAAACCGAGGTGCAATTCCGCACTAGTAATTTTAGTAATATTCCTCGACAGGGTAATATTCCTCAAAACGACATTGGGAAGACTCGTATTCGTAATGACTCGTCACCAAGCAATTCTAATCCAGAAAAAGTTACTAATAATAATAGTAACGAACCAATAGTAACCCCCCCTCCAAAAGAAACTACTCCAGATATTAGTCTCAAAGATATTGGTGGTTTAAAAACAGAATTAAAAGAAATTAGGGAATTGGTTGAAATACCTCTTAAACGTCCTGATATAATGAAAAAACTAGGATTAGAACCTCCTCGTGGAGTTTTGCTGGTAGGACCTCCTGGTACGGGTAAAACTCTTACGGCTCGTGCTTTAGCAGAAGAGTTAGAGATAAACTATATTGCGATTAATGGTCCTGAAGTATTGGGGAAATACTACGGCGAAGCAGAAGCGAAATTACGGGGTATTTTTGAAAAAGCTGCAAAATCTGCGCCTTGTTTGATTTTTATTGATGAAATAGATAGCATTGCTCCAGATCGCTCTACAGTAGAAGGAGAAGTAGAAAAAAGATTAGTAGCTCAGTTATTGGGTTTAATCGATGGTTTTGGTAAGACTGAAGGTATTTTAGTGCTAGCTGCTACCAATTTACCAGATCGACTCGATCCTGCTTTACGTCGTCCAGGAAGATTCGATCGCGAGGTAGTATTTAGAGTACCAGATAGAGAAGGCAGAATTGAAATCTTACAAATTTTAACCCGCGAAATGCCTTTGGGTAGTAATGTAGATTTAGAAGCACTAGCAGATTTAGCAGTAGGTTTTGTGGGAGCAGACATTAAGAGAGCGTGTTTGAAAATTCAAAACTAAGTGGATATTTGACTCGAAGAACTCCAAGTTAAACGTCTTAACATAAGATTTATCATGGCGATATAGAGCATTGTTTCACTGGTATTAGGTAAGTATTCATAATCTTTGCTTAAACGACGATATCGCCCAAACCAACCAAAAGTGCGCTCCACCACCCATCTTTTCGGTAAAACCTCAAACCCTTTGGTATTTTGATTGC
>JBFRWK010000100.1:0-13106 GCA_051439545.1 Xenococcaceae cyanobacterium
TAAAATTGAACGCGCTAATTCAATTTTAACCTGTAGCGAGTAGCTTTGATAATAACTGCTACCCGCTACCCGCTACCCGCTACCCCTCCCCAGACCTTAAATTGATGGCTTATCCGAACAGTATTGAGTCCTGCCTATCATCGACAAAAAACTAGTGAAAATCAAACAATAGGTAGAAATAGTTTTTTCTACCTTTTTAAGTTTTGCCAAAGAATATTTAGTATTTTTCAATACATTTTTTCTAATTTTTATCTTTTAGGTAAATAAGCAATAGGATTTACCGCTGCCCGTCCATTAGGACGAATCTCGAAATGGAGATGAGACCCAGTACTAAATCCCGTGCTGCCCATCTGGGCTATTTGTTGCCCTTGCTGAACTTTTTGACCCCGACGCACCATAATTTTGTGATTGTGAGCATATAAAGTCACATTACCATTAGGATGCTTAATTTTAACTAGATTACCGTATCCCCCAGAATTCCAGCCTGCGGAAATAACCTCTCCCGATGCTGCTGCCATAATGGGAGTACCTATGGGTGCTGCAATATCTATACCTTTGTGGGGTCTACCCCAACGCCAACCATATCCAGACGTAAGCGTTCCTCTAGCTGGCCAGATATAACCTTCAAATTCTGCTGGGGCTTCTGGTAAATATTGCTCGGGAGAAGACAAAGGAGGAAGTTTGGGGGTAATAGTGGCACTTAGTTGAATCGTCATTCCTAAAGGATTAGCAACAGTGTCTTCTTCTGTTTCGGTTACAGAATTATCTAATCCCGATAACTGAGGTAATATGTTGGGTTGAGTCGTATCGTTAGTGCGATCGCTATTTTGAACTATAGTTTTGTTAGGGTACTTTTGTTCTCGTGCCTGAAAATTCGGTCGTGGTTGTTGGTTACTTTGAGGAATTCTGAGCCGTTGAGACACAAAGATTAGATTGGGATTATAAATCTTATTTGCCTCAATTAATTGTTGACGAGAGATCCCATAACGTTCGGCAATTTGATTAAGAGTCTCTCCTGGTTGGACAATATGAACTTGCGTAAGTCTATTCTGAGCTACTAGCTTCTGATTTGTCGATCCACTTAGACGATCTGGTTGAGTCTTACTAGTTTCTAGAGAAGGTATCTTAAAAATATACTCTTTGGATTCTGCCTCGGGTAAAATCACTACCTGATTTTGGTGAGGGTCTGTCCCCTTAATGGCATTCGGGCTGGATTGTTCGAGGGGAGGACGCGGTATCTGAACTTGTTGGTCATCTAGCCGTCGGTGGGGGTTAAATAATGGCTTTGTTGCAGAACTCCAGTTTGGTGTTATCAGTCCCCCTAATTGTGTATTTTCGGAGTTATTAGTTTCAATAAGATTGCTAATACCCGCAGTTGGTGCTAGCGTTATTTGTCGATCGAGCTTTGTAACTGGTAATTGGGAGCTAAAATTTTTGTATATATTCTGCGTAATATTTAATCTAGCTAAAGGGTTACGCTGGAGAGCGAATAACTTGCTTTCAGTAATAACCTTACTTTGAGAAGAATCAACTGCCCAATTATTAACTATATTTGCCCTTGTAGTCGCCTGTGCTTTCTGGGATTGACTTGGTAGTAGCACACTAACTGTACCGATAGAAATAGCTAGACCTATTTTTGCAAGAGTTTTACAGCGTTGAAGACCATTTCGGATTACTTGCTTGGGTTTACTAGCTAATTTTGTCTCATTGCCAGTTGGCATAGATAAGTATTTTGAGTTGGATGTTGTGTTGTCTTGTATGCCCATAGATTCCTCTCGCTGAAATAACCTCCTAGTATTGATTTGTATTATTAAATTTCCCCGATTAAATCAGGTAATGATGACTTATCGGGATCGAGATTAAGCAAAAATACGCATTTTTTAATACAAAAAATACTAACTGCATATCGTAAAAATACGGATATACCGAGGTAAATACATTTACTCTGTCGCAATTTACCAGAGACAAAAACATATAGAATAATTACGACTCAAGAATTTGCGCAGAAAATAATGGTATTTTCTACGCAAGGTTAACCTGAAAATTGAAATTAGACAAGTATTTTTTACTAGCCTGACATGAATTCTTGACATCACCCAAAATAGTTGTTAATGTCAGAACTCCAAGCTAGCTAATCGCCACTTGGCAGGTATTGATGTTTATTGATAACGGAGTTGACGACGAGCTTCAAATAGACCAATGGTGACGCTAACAGAAAGATTTAAACTGCGTACTTTGGGTTGACTCATCTTAATGTAAATCTGGCGATCGCAAGCTGCCAGAAGATCGCGAGGCAATCCTGCCGTTTCACAGCCAAATAACAGCCAGTCATCTTCTCGATATTGACAATCTAAGTAATTTTTATTACCACGCACGCTAAAGCCGATTAATCTACCACCTTTTTGTTGATGGACTGCCCGAAAATTCTCTAGATTTTGATGATAGTGAAGATCGACCAAAGGCCAATAATCTAGACCTGCTCTTTTCAAATAGCGATCGCTTAATTCAAATCCTAAAGGGCCAACTAGATGTAATTCTGTATTGGTAGCTGCACAAGTACGGGCAATATTACCTGTATTCGGAGGAATTTCTGGCTGAACTAAAACAACACGAGGAGGCATTTACAGTTATTAGTTATTAGTATTAGTTATTAGTATTAGTTATGCTACTAGCATTGATTGACATAATTTATCTTCTAAGTCCATTTCTTCTTGTTCTATTTGTTCGAGCGCTTGAGCGATAATCTTAGTTAGATCTATTCCCTGTTCGTATAGTTTTAGCCATTGTTGAGCCGTATTGCCAGAACGTAAAATTTTATACAAAGGAGAGAGGAAACAACTATAACCTTGTTTTTTAGCAAAAGGTAGGACTTCTTGATACATTGCTTCAATCCAATCACTAGCCTTAATATTTCTACCATCCTGCCAATGAATTAGGGTAGCATCCAAACTAGAGCGAGCTACTGCCATTTCGTTATTTGCCGTAATCGCTATTAATTCTGATTCAGTTAATTCGCTGCTGCTTAAGGGGTCTAGAGTTGGTCGAGCAAACATCTGATTTAATCTGGCTTCAATTAAAGCAGTTATGGCGAGTAAAGCAAGAGGATCGACCACTAAATCGCAGATTCTTAGCTCTAAACGATTGAGATTGTAGGGACGGCGATCGCCATTAGGTCTTACTGATGACCACAAATGACGTACATTTCGCATTGTGCCTTTAGCTAATTGTGCTTCTGTCCATTCAATGAAGTGATTATGATCGTGAAAAAAAGGTACTTCTGAAGGGGTTTGGGGGAAAGTATGCCAGCGAGTTGAATGATATCGGGTTACTTTACCATCGAGAAAAGGAGACGAAGCACTCAAAGCTAAATAAAGAGGAGCTTCTACTCGCACCAAACGGCAAGCTTGCATCAAAACTTCAGGATCGCTAATCCCAATATTGATATGAACGCTGGCAGTAACCACTTTAGTTCCGTAGGTTTGTTCGATGTAGCTATGATAGGGATTATTAAGATCGGAGCGATAAAAGCGATCGCTATCTCCCAAAGATAGAGTACTTCCAGGGATTAAAGTGTAATTTCCTAGGGTTTGTAAATATTTTCTTAATTTCTGGCGCGGTCTGACTAAAGCACAAAGTAAGCGATCGTAGTTACAAAAAGGAGCAGTAGTATATTCTACATTTCTACTATCTGGTTCCCGTACAAATCCGTCTAAAGCCCGAACTATCTTATCTGATAGGCCAACTATCTTACCATCTGGCGTACCAGTATACATTTCGATTTCAAACCCTTTGGATAGTAACACTATTTTTCCTCTCTCTAGACAGATTCAGATTTGTTGATGTTTAAATGCTTTCTTTAACAGTTTAGTTAAATCAGGAAAATTTACCTATCCTCATGGGATATATAAAAAAAGATAGATAAATATCGTGTAAAAAAAATGTTTGGGCTACAATCCTGATGAAATAAGTGTTTGAGATTTTTTTGTACTAAGTGACAATAGGAAAATTGCCCTAAAGTACATAAAATCACACCATCTTTACGATAATATGTCAAGTTGGTGTAATGAACACAAAATTTTAAAGTGAGGAGTTTTATGAAAACACTATTATCTCCTGAAAGTACAAATTCTGTCGACCGCTCTTCTACTAATACTGTCGATCGCTCGACTGCACCAAAAATGACTAAGTATTATCAAGCAGATCAACAAGTCAAATATCTTCATCTACAAGCAGAAATCGAAGTATTATTACACAAAGTCCAAAATTTGAAGCAACAGAAATCTTAATCTAAATTGTTTTTAAAGTTTATTTGAGGTGCGGGGAAAAGTACAATTAAATTCTGCCGAGGTTAAAAACTATAGATTCTGGTTTTTAATTGATAAGGTAATAACAAACGTGAGTAGCGATCTCGCTCATCTTTTAAGATAGTTCGATCGCTCCTCGCTCGACTAAATTGACAATCATCTAGGGTAAACATGACGATACATCCTCAACTAAAGTCGGCTTTTGCTTCCAAAAATGCCCTTAAAGTAATTAGTGGCTTAAATAATTTTGACCATGAGCGAGTAGCAAGTATTGTTAAAGCAGCAGAAGCAGGAGGTGCAACTTTTGTCGATATTGCTGCCGATCCTGCCTTAGTTCGTAGTATACGCCAACTTACTAATCTACCTATTTGCGTTTCTGCGATCGAACCAAAGTTATTTGTTGATGCCATCCAAGCTGGTGCTGACTTAATTGAAATTGGTAATTTTGATAGTTTTTATGCTCGGGGAAGGCGTTTTGAAGCTGCCGAAGTTCTAGAGTTAACCAAGCAAACCCGCTCTTTATTGCCTGAAGTTACTCTTTCTGTCACTGTTCCCCATATCCTAACTTTAGACCAACAAGTCCAGTTAGCCGAAGAATTAGTCCAAGCTGGGGCTGACATTATTCAAACAGAAGGTGGTACGAGTACTCAACCCACTCATCCTGGTGTATTGGGTTTAATTGAAAAAGCTGCTCCTACTCTAGCTGCTGCTCATAGTATCTCTCGTGCTGTGAATGTACCAGTATTATGTGCCTCTGGTTTATCTACGGTTACTGTTCCTATGGCGGTCGCTGCTGGTGCTTCTGGAGTAGGGGTAGGTTCTGCTATTAATCAATTAGATAGCGAAATAGCTATGGTAGCTGCCGTACGTAGTTTAACTGAAGCTCTTAATGCTAAAGTAGCAACAAAAAACTACTAAATTTTAAAGCTAGATAAGTGGTCGTGTAAAATTAATTACCTATTTGAGAAGCGTTAGTCGTTAGTCGTTAGTCTAATTCGAGCATTCCCTTGCGCCTAACGGCGACGCGGGGTCTCGAATTTAGTTGTTAGTACGAAGGCGCGACTGTGTAAATAATTTTGCCTAGGTACTTAGATAGCGATCGCAACAACACATTACAGCATCTTCTCAAGCATTAGGGGCGAACGAGAGTTTGCCCCTATCTTCTTTGAGGATTTATAATCTGGTTCTAACTAAAGCTGTTGACGGGGCGTACAAGCCCTGCCCTTCGAGGGCTGGGTCAGCCCCTCACAAAGTTGGCGAAAATGCTCTCCGCGATGTTCAAAACTTTGATATCGATCGAAACTGGCACAAGCAGGAGATAATAACACTACCTTAGCCCGCTCGGTTTTAGCTAGATCGATCGACCGAGCTACAGCATTTTCCATCGTTTCTACAATTTCGTAGGCATTGTAATTACATTGAGATAATCTTTGAGCGAAGGTTTCCGCTGCTTCTCCAATTAATAGTACCTTAGCTGCTTTAGCTTTGATTTGCTCGATCCATTGAGGATCATCTCCCTCTTTTGCTTCACCACCAGCAATTAAAATAACAGGAGCTTTAACTGAAGCTAAACCAACTTCTGCTGCATCATAGTTAGTTGCTTTACTATCATTAATAAAGTCAATTCCTTTATAAGTACAAATATACTCCAAACGATGGGGTACTCCAGGGAAAGTAGCCACAGCTTGAGCGATCGCAGTTTTGTCTATTCCTGCCAATTTAGCTGCTGCTACTGCCATTAATAAGTTTTGTCGATTATGCGCTCCTGGCATTTTAAATAGAGAGATAGGACAAATCAACTCTCCCATAGCAATTATCCAAGCATCTTCGATATAAACCCCTTTATTTGGCGAGCCAACTAGCTTATTTTTTCCCTTAATACTAGTCCAATAGACATTTTGCCATTGTGCTATTTCCATTTGTCGCAGATAGGGATCGTCGCCGTTGATTATTTTTTCTTGACAGCGATCGAGCAAAGAAGCTTTAATCTCGTAGTAATGAGCTAAGGTTTTATGGCGACTGAGATGATCGGGGGTAAAAGTAGTCCAAACACCGATCTTGGGTGCAAGTTCAACAGAAGACTCTATTTGATAGCTACTTATTTCTGCTACAATCCAATCCAAAGACTTATTTTTCTCAAAGGCTAATTCACAAGCTGCATAACCGATATTGCCACAAGCAGGAGCATCGTAACCAGCCATTTGCAAAATTGCAGCAATTAACGCAGTGGTTGTTGTTTTTCCATTAGTTCCTGTAATGCCGATCCAGGGAATAGATTTAAGATAACGCCAAGCTAATTCAATCTCGCCAATAGTATCGATATTTTGTCGTCTTGCTTCTACTAAAACAGGAATATCCCAGGGTACGCCAGGACTCACTACAATTAAATCTGGGACATTCGGCGTAGTTAAACTGGGTGTATGACCTAATTTAACCTTAATTCCTGCTGCGACTAAATTATTTATTGAGGCTTCTAATTCACTATCATTAGAACGTCGTGCGATACTTTCTGCTGTGGCAGCATCATTTAAAGTAACATTCCAGCCATTTTGTTTGAGTAGTTTAGCAGCAGCGATTCCCGATCTTCCTAATCCGATAATTTCAGCTTGGGACATAGATATAGTAGTAATCTCTTCTTTAGTAGATCAATAGTTATTTTAGTTGCTCTGATAGTTAGTTATTGGGAAAGAGAGAAGAAAATAGTAATTAGTAATCACCTAATCAGCTACAATCTCTGCCAAGTTAATGAGGGTTTTGATTCATCCCAATGCCACCGCAATAAATTTGCCGATCGTCCGACACCAAGATCGGGTAAAGAAATTGCTTTGCGTGGAGATTCTGTTGCTAGGGCGATCGCGTTTTCTAAACTACAAATTCCCCATTCTACTAAGTTTTGTACTCCTACTAATAAAGGTAAGGTCGTTCCTGCGAGAGTACCATCTGCTAATCTTGCCGTACCATTACTGACGGTTATTTCTCGCTCGTCCCAAGGATAAATCCCATCATCTAACCCTATAGGTGCTAGAGCATCACTAACTAAAAATATACCTCGTTCGTAATTACTAGCTTTAAGTAATATTTCTAACATGGTCGGACAGACATGATTTCCATCAGCAATTAAGCCACAATATACGTTGCTATTAACAATTGCCTCTCCTAACAAACCTGGTTGACGATGATGTAAACTAGGCATGGCATTAAAAGCATGAGTTACCATCGATGCTCCGAGTTTAAATGCTTTTTTAGCTTGTTGGGCTGTAGCGGTAGAATGACCCAAACTAACAATAATTCCTAAAGAGCATAAGTAGCTAATTACTTCATCCGTACTATCTAGTTCTGGTGCTAGAGTGATAATTTTAACTATTTCACTATAATTACCTAATACTTGTTTAACTGTTTCTAGATTTAGAGGTAATAAATATTCAGCAGGATGCGCCCCCCTTTTTTGGTAATTGAGAAACGGCCCTTCTAAATGTACTCCTAAAATTTTTGCCGTTAATTTTTTTTCTTTTTGCTGGTTCATAAACTCAGCAATAACCCAAAGCGATCGCTGAATTTTTTCGAGAGAAGTAGTAACAATAGTGGGTAAAAATCCATCTATTCCTTGTTGCCAGAGAAAATTACAAATTAGTTCTAATTTTTCTCTATCTTTTAGCTCTAGATCGGGAAAAGCAAGACCCAATCCTCCATTAATTTGTAAGTCTATTCCGCCTAAAGATAACCAATCTCCTTGAAGATCTATAATTTGTTTATTGGTTGTTTGGGTATTACTATTTTGGTGGGAAACAATGGTCTGAATTAATCCAGAACCATCGATCTCAATATCGTGTAAACCTGGATATCCTGGTAAACGAGCATTAGTAAGGACAACAGAACTGAGCATGAATTGACAAGCTTAATTGCGATCGCTAAATAAACCCAATAAAGGGCCTAAAATTGCCCCAAAGATAAAACCGCCAGCGTGCGCCCAATAGGCTACACCCCCCATATTATCTGGTAAACCCAAAGATGCTATGCTACTAAAGGCTTGTTGGATAAACCAAAAACCCAGGAAGAAAAAAGCAGGGATGCGGACAGTAGTAATAAAAATACCCAAAGGCAGTAGCGTCAGGATTTGGGCTTGAGGATATTTAATAATGTAAGCTCCCATAACTCCCGCGATCGCCCCACTAGCCCCTACTGTCGGGATGAGGGAGTTCATATCAAAAAACCAATGAGTTAATCCTGCTAAAACACCACAACCGAGATAAAAAATCAAAAACTTGATATGACCTAAAGCTTCTTCAATATTGTTACCAAAAGTCCATAAAAACAGCATATTCCCAATAATATGCATAAAACCCCCATGTAAAAATTGGGAAGTAATTAAAGTATAAGTCTCTGGAACTGATTGATTGGGAGGCGTTCCTGCAAAACTAGCGGTTAATTCGCGGGGAATGACAGCATAAAGCTGAAAAAAACCTTCTAAGCCTCTTCCTAAAGACATTTGATGGAAAAACACCAGAACATTGATTGTAATCAAAGCATAGACAATAACTGGGGTAGTATTGGTAGGATTATCATCGTGTAGGGGAACCATAATTATTGGAAATGACTATTTTTTACTTCCACTAAGGAATACTAGTTGCGTTCATGAAATAATCCTAACATCGGAGCAAGAATTGCCCCAAAGATAAAACCGCCAGCGTGCGCCCAATAAGCCGAACCGCCAGCCGTATCTGGCAAACCCAGAGAAGCCACACCTTTAAAAGCTTGATAGAAAAACCAAAAACCCAAGAAAAAGACTGCGGGGATAGGATCGCTGACAAAAGGAAAAGTAACGATCTTAGCATGAGGATATTTAATAATATAAGCTCCCATAACTCCAGCGATCGCCCCACTAGCCCCCACTGTAGGTATGGTAGAATTAATCGCAAAAACCCAGTGAGTTAAGGCAGCTAAAACGCCACAAATTAAATAAAAAAGTAAAAACTTCAGATGTCCCAAAGATGCTTCGACTCTATTCCCAAAAATCCAGAGAAGTAGCATATTACCACCAATATGGATGATACCACTGTGTAAAAACTGAGAAGTAATTAGGGTCAAAACTTCTGGGATGTAGCGTGTTGTAGATCCCCCGACAAAACTGGCAGTTAATTGTTGAGGAATTAAGCCAAAGATATCGAACAAAGAACTTGACCTTGCTCCTAAATATAGTTCATAAAAAAACAAAGCGACGTTAATAATTATCAACCCATAAACTACAAAAGGCTTATTTTTGTTGGTATTGTCATCTTTAAAAGGAACCATCAAACTATCAGTTAGTACTTTAGTTAAAAAATTATCAACTTCCTAATCTCTCATCCCTGTACAATATATCCGTTTAATCTTTATTGCAATATAGAATGGACCCCCAATTAATCTTTAATGGTATGGCGATTGGTAGTGTACTGGCATTAGCTGCCATTGGACTCACCTTTACCTACGGTATCTTAAAACTATCTAACTTTGCCCACGGAGATTTTATGACTTTGGGAGCTTACCTAACCTGGGTAGCTAATCTTAATGGTGCCAATATTTGGATAGCAATACTTTTGGGGGCTGTGGGTACGATCGCTGCTATGTTAATCGCAGAATTTTTGTTATGGAAACCGATGCGCGAGCGACGAGCAGATTCTACTACTCTAATTATTATTTCGATCGGCTTGGCTTTATTCATTCGTAGCGGTATTTTACTAATTTGGGGTAGTAGTAACCAAGCTTATGCTTTACCTGTAGTACAAGCTGTAGAAATAGCTGGAGTAAGAGTTCCCTACTATCGTATTGTAGTAATTGTTTTAGCGATTTTGGCTATAGTCGCCCTCCATTTTCTCCTCCAAAATAGTAAGATTGGCAAAGCTATGCGGGCAGTCGCGGACAATATCGATCTGGCTAGAGTTTCAGGTATTAATGTTGAAAGAGTCGTTCTCTGGACTTGGGTAATTACAGGGCTTTTGACTGCGATTTCTGGAGGAATGTATGGCTTGATTACTACAGTCCGCCCGAATATGGGTTGGTTTCTTATTTTACCGATGTTCGCTTCTGTTATTTTGGGAGGAATCGGCAATCCCTATGGTGCGGTAGCTGGTGCTTTAACTATTGGTATCGCTCAAGAAATCAGCGTTCCTTTCCTGGGTTCGCAATATAAGTTAGGTGTAGCTTTATTTCTGATGTTATTAATTTTACTTATTCGTCCTCAGGGCTTATTTAATAGAACGTAATTAATTTTGTTTAGTTAGTTATATTAGAAACCTTTAAAACATCAGTTAAGCTAGAGCAATAATTATTTAAACCGAAACTAGCAGGACTAACAGGATTTTGATAGACAAAGTGACGATAATTTAAAGAAAAACGACTCCAGGAATCCATCTGAATCCGAAATAGTTTAATGAGAATATTAGCCAACCAAATTGATAAAGGAATACGAAAATAAATTTTTTTATTAAAATAATGGGCTACTTCTTCGATCGCTTCATCAACGGTAATAGCAGGTGAACCCAAAACAAACTGATTGCCTACTTTTTCTGTTTGTTTGTCTCTCAATGGTGCGGGAGGGTAATCTACTAAATAGCTGACTATTTGAGCAATATCGTAAGCATGAATAAAATGAAAACTGCCATCTGCTTTTAACCAACGAATTAAACTAATCCATTGTGTAACTTCTGAGATACCAGAAGAAAGATGAGAATAGGGTTTATCTTTATCTCCGCCAAAAACTAGAGTAGGAAATAAAGTAGTAATCCGATCGCCTATGGGTAAGCTAGATAATTGGGTAAAACATTGATATTTAGTGCGAATATAATCTATACCCAAACGCTCTGCTTCTGGCAATAATTTATTATGGCGATCGAGAATACTAGCGGTAGAAAAATAAAGAACTTGCTCGCAAATATCGGGATTTAACAGATTCAGCAAAGCTAGGGTTTTAACAACATTAATTTCATAAGTTTCTGCAACACCTCCCCAAGCAGTTGCCACTAAAATAGCAACATTAATATCTTGCCGTAACAGATCGCTAAAGTCTTCGATATTACGTAAATCTCCCTGAAGGATTTTAATACCAGGACGGTAGTGATAGTTAAATTTGAGTTTATCTGGATTTCTAACTAGTAAAAATAACTCATGCTCTGTGTTTTGAATCAAATTCTCGGCGATATAGTGACCAATACAGCCACTAGCACCAGTCATAAAAATGCGCTTTAGACTCATACTTCTTTATCTATCAAGCTTTTTAAAAATGCGCTTCATCTTAGTTAAATAGCAAATAGCAAGTAGGGGCGTAACCCTTACGCCCATAAGATTAAAGGAATTGATTTACTTGTTTGGATGTTTCAAAGAAAAAGCGTACATTGTCTTCTGGAGTGCCAACTAGTACTCCATGTCCCAAATTAAGAATATGACCGCTATTTCCTGCTTTGCGCACGGTATCTACAATGCGATCGCGAATAAATTCTTGACTACCAAACAAAACCCCAGGATCTATATTTCCTTGTACTTTCATCTCTCTTCCTAGTCTGGCTCTAGCTTCTGCCATATCTACAGTCCAGTCTACACTGACAATATCTACACCAGATTGTTTCATTCTTTCTAATACTCCAGCACTACCACTAATGTAGAGAATTAGAGGCGTATCGGGATGAGTTTGTTTTACCTGACGTACTACTTGTTGTTGATAGGGTAAAGCAAAAGTTTCATAGTCTTGAGGACTTAATTGTCCCGCCCAAGAATCAAATAATTGTACTACTTGTGCGCCACAGTCAATTTGGTAGCGGAGATAAACCGCGATCGCATCTGCTAATTTACTTAATAACTGATGAAGCATGGTTGACTCGGAAAAAGCCATTCCTTTAATGATCGAGTAATTTTTAGAGCTTTTTCCTTCAATAGCATAAGCTGCCAAAGTCCAAGGCGCACCTACAAAACCCAAAACAGTGGATTTATTACCTACTTCAGCACGTAAGCTTTCTAAAATAGTCTTAATAAAAGGTAAAGACTTTTCTGGATTCAAAGGCTGAAGATTATCTATTTGTGCTTGGGTACGAATGGGATTTTCAAATAAAGGACCTTTACTTTCAACAATATCAAAATCGATACCAATACCAGGTAAAGGAGTTAAAATATCTGAAAACATGATTACTCCATCGGGTTGAAATGCTCTCCAAGGTTGCAGAGAAATTTCAACAGCAATCTCAGGATTTTCCGAACGTTCCCTAAATGAAGGATATTTTGCTCTTAAATCGCGATACTCTTTCATGTATCTACCTGCTTGACGCATCATCCAGACAGGAGGGCGATCTACAACTTCTCCACGAGCAGCTTTTAAAAGTAAAGGAATTTCTTTATTGTTTGTCATGATATCTATACTTTCAATGGGGGCATTTTCGAGCGCAATTGCTAGCTTACCATTCTACGAGTAACCCGTAATCAGTTATCTATTATTACTTCTAAGGGTTTATATTTAATACCTATTATTAGACTTTAGACCTTAATTTTTTTCTACTTTTATTGTCATTTTTCTCTAATGGTGATAAGTAATTATTTTTGAAATATAATACTTACAAAAGAACGATCGCTAGAAACAACATAACTTTTCCGAACTTCTAGACGATCGCTGAGTTAATGTTAGTATTTTTGCTAATAGTAAAGAAGCAATCGATCCAATACTGTTCGGATAAGCCATCAATTTAAGGTCTGGGGAGGGGTAGCGGGTAGCGGGTAGCGGGTAGCAGTTATTATCAAAGCTACTCGCTACAGGTTAAAATTGAATTAGCGCGTTCAATTTTA
>JBFRWK010000101.1:0-3195 GCA_051439545.1 Xenococcaceae cyanobacterium
TTGAACAAAAAATTCTCAATTTTATTGATTACTTTAATTCTCATTTTGCTAAGCCTTTCGTTTGGAAATTTAAAGGCTTTCAAGATAACCAGTGACTGGTGGATTACTTTAGCCAAGCTGCACTAGTGAAATATCAGTCCGCAGGTAAAATTAAATTATCTGGTTTTGGAAGAAGACTTAATGGGGTTTACGATCGCGTCCACGTTTCTGGATTTAGCCATACATTAGAAAGCATCGTATGTTTAGAAAGTATAACTGTATCTGGCTTTGAAAATCAAGGAACAATAATACTTCCACCTAGCAAAAAGATCGTTGATACAGGTTTTGGGAACAATTTCACGATCGAAAGGTGTAAAAGTTGGCGTGAGGTAGCAGCAAGAGCAGAATTAATTTAATTTTCAACTTCAAGCAGCTTTTCTATTTGAGCCAAGAGCGATTCTAGCTTTTTCTTTTTCTTAGGATTTTCCATCCAATATTTCTTAGATTTCTTAATCTGCTTGTAAGTATCATCAACACGGTTAAATATTTCCTCTTTTGGCGGTTGTGGCGATCGCTTTTTAATTCGCTCTTTGATTTCCCTCAAGGATAAGGATTCGGCAATTGACTCTGCCATTAATTCTTTTCTGACATCTTCATCTTTGATTTTGGCGATCGCACACGCTTTGGTATATTCGATTTTTCCTTGACGGAGAGGTTCTAGGATATCTTCAGGGAGTTTGAGTAAGGGAAGACGAGTTTCCACAAAAGATTTCCAACTCAACCCCATAGGTTCAAAAATTGTTTGAACCGTTTCTACTTCAATTAAATGGTTAACCGAAACGTTTCGGTTAGAGATGCCCTTCTCTTGATTACGCATTTGGTGAAGAAGAGATACAACCGAATTTTGCTCCAGATTTAACCGTGAGCAAAGCAAAGTCAGAATAGCTTCTGTCTCTTCGATTGGATTAAGGTCTTCTCTAGCCAAGTTCTCTAAAATAGCTAATTCAAGAGACTCAGAGTCACTTAGATCCAGAATAACTACAGGAACAAATTGTAGACTAAGAGAAAGAGCAGCGCGATATCTTCTTCCACCAGCTACTAATTCATATTGCTCTAGAGGTGAATTTTTATTCTGCTCAGAAACATTACGAGGATTAGAGTTATTCTTTAACCTAACAATCAAAGGTTCAACAATTCCATGAGCTTTAATAGTTGCTGCTAGCTTGGATAAAGAATCAGGGTCAAAATATTGTCTGGGCTGATAATCAGGAAAAACAATTTGCTCAACAGACATCATTTGAGCAGATGAAGTTGGTAGATCGGTTATTGGTTCAGTCGAAGATGTTTGCTTGGCAACAGATGTTTCTGTAGCTTTCTGCTCCAAACTACTACTAAAAAGGGCATCTACTCTATTCTTAAGACTACTACCATAAGGTTTGTCTTTTTTACTCATAATCATATACGCTACTAAATTTAATAATTGACATTCAAATAGGCATATTAAACAGAACTAGAAAATAATTCTTTTTCTACACCTTTGGCAATTTCCTTCAGGATTTTGATAGCTGGATGTTTAGGTTTGTAAACTGCCAAAGGTAATCTTTCTTCTGTTGAATCAGGAAAAACAGTTGAATCAGGAACAGGAGGAAAAACCGCAGCTAAAGGTTTAAGCTCTTTTTCCATTTGTTCTAAAGTTCGACTATGCTGGCTTCTTCTTTTGTCGAATTTCATAGGGACAAATCCAGCAAAAGCTAGATGAGGATTAACATGATGACGAACTTTAGATACAGTATCTAACAACAAACCAGTTCCAAAATAACTTTTAAACTCTGTCTCAATGGGAACGAGGATATGGGTAGAAGCTGTTAATCCCAGTACTGTCAATATCCCCAGAGAAGGAGGACAATCAATTAAAATGATGGAATATTTTTCGACTAAAGGAGAAAGAATATTCTTGAGTCTAGCTTCTCGATTCATTGCGCCAACTAATTCTAATTCAGCTACACTCAAGTTAATGTTGGTAGGAACAATATCTAGACCATGAATTGCTTGATGTATTGGTAAAGCTTGAGAATTGACTAAAGCATCATATAAAGAGCTTTCTAGCTCACTTGGCTCAATTCCCATGAAAGTAGTCAATGAAGCTTGAGGATCTAAATCAACTAGAAGAACACGGTGATTTCTTTGTACTAAATGATAGCCTAAATTCAGAGTTAGAGTGGTTTTTCCCACCCCTCCAGCCTGATTAAATAGAGCAATTATTTTACTCATCCACTCCTTATTTTTTACTTATTATTATTTTCTCCTCTAAGATCATCTATTCTTCTCCCAAAGAAGTAAAAATTCTCCTTGAAAACAAAATATTATCATCGGGAAAGGTCAAAAGTATCCTGTTTCTCAGCCAGAAGACTCTCCCTAATTTGACTAGCTTGCTCAAACTTCTGGAAAACATACTCTTTAGCTAAGGTTCGATACTCATTTTCGGGCAGAGATTGTTTCCATTCTCTAAGGCGATCGCTCTGAGATAAAGCTAATCCTACTCGATTCAAGAGGTTATCTTTTTGACCACTATTTATAGCTTCTTGGATTACTAGTCTCGCTATAGCCAGATCGGTTTTTTCCACTCCTGCGCCAATAAGATGAGGGTTTGATTTAACTTGACCCCTCAACCTCTCATATTCCTGTCTCAAAAGCTGTCTTTTCTCCTCAATTCAGTGTATGACCGTGCTTTAAACCATGCTCTCTGATTTGCTCGGCACTAACTACCCCGATCGATCTTTCTATTCCGTCTTCTTGGATGATTACCGCGTTGAGAGTATTCTTGTTTTCAGGGGTTGGTTTAAAATGCTCCCTAATTCCAATATCTAACGAATCTGCTCTCCAGATTTGTGAATTATCTGGCTTTAAGATCTTGCTCACTTCAATCGTTTTACCAGACGTTGCCGATGTAACTTTTAAGACTGGCTTATCCGACCTTTGGCTAGCTTTAATTGCCCTACCAAGTAAAGAATTATAAGTATCGCGGATAGAACGGGCTAATTGTTCTTGTTGTGGGGTAAATTTAACATCATTGAAGAGGGGGCGAAATGAAACTGTTGACTTCTAGTGGTCAATTTATTATACATACTTATACAAAGCTATAAATAATGTATAAGTATGCGACCCCATGAATTTGCGGAACAAGTAGGAGTATCGGTAGAGACATTGAGAAGATGG
>JBFRWK010000102.1:0-5209 GCA_051439545.1 Xenococcaceae cyanobacterium
GTCTGAAAAGTATCAGGTTATGCCAGTCTTCTTAACATCAGACGAATCATCGCAACTCGAATCATAGTTTCTGAGGTTGCAGGTAAAACTTCGTAATCCTTGTTTAAACGACGACACCAGTTAAACCATCCGAAAGTTCTTTCGACTACCCAACGCCGAGGCAGGATTTTAAATCCCTTCTGTCGATCTGAACGTAGAACAGTTTCGAGAATCCATCGATAGGTATCCATAACCCATTTCATGAACTCCTCTCCTCTATATCCCCCATCAACCCAAATTTTGACTAATCGCCAGAATTTACTACGTTCTTTTTTGACTTGGGCAAAGACCAGTTTAGCCCCTGCTCTTTCTGGTAGGTTAGCAGCCGTCACTACCACTACTACTAAAAGCCCTAGGGCGTGTTTTAAAACTATAACCACAGGATAACAGAAGCTATAGTCAGCATGGTCAGGTAGTTTTCGGCTTTTTTCTCATAGCGGGTGGCAACACGACGATACTGCTTTAAGCGGTTGAAACATCGCTCAACTAAATTCCTCTGGCGGTATAGGGCTTTGTCAAACTTACCCCCTCGATGCTCATTGACTCTACGGGGAATCGTATATCGAATCCCCCGCCTGCGGAGATAAAGCCGAATTTTACGGCTACTAAAACCTTTGTCGCCACTGACGCGCCGTGGTCGTATCCTCGCTCGTCCAGGTCCTGACCGTTTAACAGCACCTTGCTCCATCAATGGTTCAAATAAGACAGCCTCATTCCGTTGACCCACACTCACCAAAAAGGTTATTGGTAGTCCATTGCCATCACAGCGGAAGTGAATTTTGGTACTAAAACCTCCTTTCGATCATCCCAGAGCTTCACGGTGTTGAATCTGTTCAATCGCTGATAAGTCACTGTTTGGGTCTAGCTCTCTTCGCCTTGCCCCAGCAGCGTGTTGATGAGCACGAATTACACTGCCATCAACGAAATGGATATCCCAATTGATTTTCCCCGAGTCCTCCGCTTGTTGTTGTAGTCTTTGTAAGATGTTCTGCCAGATTCCTTTTTTCCGCCAACGGTAAAAGCGTCCTGATCCAGTTGGCCAGGGTCCGTAGCATTCTGGCAGATCTCGCCAGGGCGCACCCGTACGTAAAATCCAGAGAATGCCATTGAGCACCCGACGATGATCTGCGTAAGGACGACCAATTTCAGGCTTTTGGGAAGGAAGCAGCGGTTGAAGGCGTTTCCACTGATAGTCTTTTAAATCACCTCGCCGATAGGGGGGAAGAATCATAGCTCCATGCTAAATACGTCAATCTCGTATTTTCAAGCATTTCATCGACTTTTAAAACACGCCCTAGTCAAGCAATTTTGAGAAGGGGGGATTAACTTTTAAGTTACTCTAAGATATTGTCGTTCCGTTAGGTTGAAATATCCTCAACAGAAGCCGGATGAATTGCTCCGAGGTTAGCCACCTGAGTCAAAATGCGAGAGATTAAAAATGGCTCCGGTTTTTGCGGAAGTAATTTGATAACCTCGTCGACATATTTGAAGGCTCTATAGCAAGCTTTCAAGTCCAGAATACTAAAGTGTGGGTGTTTGTTTCGGCGAAAGTCTCGTAGTAATCGATGGGAGAAGTTAACCATAAAGAAAGCTAGATTCATCGCATTGGTCACGGCAGTTTGGGAGATATTCATAAAATCTTCGAGTCCCCAAAACTGTTTCGCATCGCGGAAATTGAATTCAATTTGAAAGCGCAGAGTGTACAGTTCAATCAGCTGATCGTGAGGGAGGTGTAAGTCACTGGAGAATCAATACTGTTCGGATAAGCCATAAAATCAAGGTTTAGGGAGGGTGTTGGGTGTTGGGTGTTGGGTGTTGGGTGTCGGGTGTCGGGGGTTGGGGTTATTTCTTCCCTACACCCTACCACCTACCCCCTATCCCCTTTCTCCTCGATAAATTTCGTTAACCGAACAGTATTGACTGGAGAATAAGATGACATGCCCTTGTTGTTGGGTTTTCAGGTGAGTTTTGAGTAGAATGACAACATTGAGTGGCTGGGCCAACTCTTTATGGAGCACTTGCATCTGATATCAAATCCGGGTAATTGCCCACACTTAACCAGAGGTCTGTGGCCACCAATAGAAATTGGTCAACCCGCGAATCAGCTCCTTTTGTTTGAGCAGGGTTTGACACCGACAATAGACAACCTCCTCTAACTCCTTCAAAGTCTTAAAGGTGCGATTGGCAACTGGCTCATTCGTCAGATGAATAAATCTGTCTCTACGTAGGGCAAAAGCCACCAGTAAGTTTCTCCCGATTCAGGATGGACAAAGGCATAGAGCCACAACCATTGAAAACGCCAATTTACCGTAGCTATTGGTTGTTCTCCCTTGGACACCCAGACGGCTCGTAAAACTGGCTTAAGTCCCAAACGGTGTTCATCTTCGGCCCAGACTTCCACCTCCGCCTCTGGGAACTCGCCTTGAACGCGAGCCGTCTCGGCCGCCAACTTTTTTTTCCATTCTTCTTGCTCCTCATCGCTGGCTAGGGAGTGATGAGGTCGCGGTCGCCGTAAGCGATATTCTAAGCCCTTCAAGTACTCCCAACCCCTTTGGGGCGAAACTTTTCGCTCCAGAAGCTGGCTCATCCACTGAGCTACTTTCGGTCCGGTCCAGAGTCCCCCATCTTCTGGCTCCTCTTGCAGAGCTTGCCATAGTAAAGCCTGCTGCTCGTCATTAAGTAACGGTGGTGAACCCCGATTGTGTCGTCTTTGGTCTCCCAAGATTGAAGGTCCGTAATGGTTATCACTACGCACCAGTTCATAAATCCAACTTAAACTGTAGCCAGTAACCTCCGCTACGATCGCTGTTGGTTTTCCTTGAGCCAGTAACCAGATTGTTTGATAGTGAGTCTTTTCTCTTCCTTCTTTGGCTTGTCGATACCTGTTTTCTAGTTCTTCGAGACTCAGATGTGGTTCTAGCTTCAGATGTCTTGGCATAAAGCAATTAAAGAATGCACCTTCTCTAATTATACTGAGTTCATTTAACCGGATTTGATATGATAGATATCTATGCGCCAATCTCCTTCAATGGTGCTGTGGCAGAGAAATTGCTGGGGTAGCTGACGGGGGTTGAGTTGCTCGCCGTACTTGCGTCGAGAGTTTGTACCTTCATAGGGCAAGAATAAGGCACTGTCATAACGCAACTTGCTCACTAAATGTAACCCCAACTGACGGGTCATTTGCACCGCATTATTGTGACCAAACTTCCCATCCAGCAGCAAATATTCCAGAGGGATTGTCTCGCCGATGGTGTGAAGCAAAGCCGACAGCATTCCTCTGATGTGCAGCAGTTCACGGGAGAGGTTCACCTGAGTTTTATCCTTGTTCTTTGAACCTTTGGGACGACCTCGCTTGCGTTTGACCTTAGAGACCGAACCTTCTGGGGTAGCTTTGACCGCTGGAGCAGCCCGCAGCACCTGTTCAATTCGTAAGGGATAGGATTGTCTTTGTTCCAGACCCACCAGGGATAGGGCAAAGAACGCTAATCCTTTCACGGGGCGATTCGCCAAACTCAGTAGATGGACAAGTGCGATCGCAAGCCGTCAAAAATGATTTAGAGTTACAATTTCTCTCAGTACTCTTGTTCTAAATTGTTCTCATCAATATAAGTAAAGATTATGTTTATACCTTGTCCGACTTTAAATTGCAGTAGTATTTCAATATTTGACAAATAAAACTGTTACAAAAGTAAGAATATTTTCTAATTATTTTAAGACCAAAAGAATTAAGAGATTCGATTTGAGTTTTTTCCAGAAAAATTGAGTATTTGAGCAGATTTTGACAAAAGTTATCTTTTAAACGCGGGAGTTTGAATAGTTGAACAGATCGTCGCGCTTAGATTAAAGCTTAAAGCTTATTTTTTTTAGATGAGTATAACTATTAATTAACTGCTAGGAATATAGACTACTTTTCTGACTTGATAAATTCGATTGATTTCATTAGATAAGAAGGATAACATTTGTTTTAAACTAAATAAGTAGTTATAGACCAAACGTCCACCGCGTCTAGGCTTAGATATTTTTGACCACAAAAGATAAATCCAAATATTAACTAATAAAAAAGAGATTCCTACATAAAGTAATCTAATTCTCGGATTTTTAGTAGTAGTTCTAATCCGACAAACATTTTTGAGACGGTAACTAGTTTCTATTCCAAATCTTTTACGGTAATCTTGATGGATATAATTCAAGCGGGTGTTGACTTTATAAACTACATAAGCTAGATATTCAATGCCAAATTTTCCTCGTTTTCCTTTAAGATATTTACAAACAATCCAGACAGGGAAAGTTACTTCATTATCTTTGTTTTTATTTAAGGTATGAGTTGTTTTATAACTCTTCCCCCCTGTTAAATACTGATTAATTCCGACCGTTTCTGCCGTTTCTAATAGCTGGCATTATGAAAGGTATATCTAGAGCTATTAGCCATCTTATTACTGCGCTACTATAAAAGCCTCTGTCTAAATACAATGTTTTGATTTTGAGGTTTAAAGAGTTTATTTTCTCTAAAAGATAAGTTATAATAGCTACAGATGTATAACTTCTTTTCACTCCAAGTAAAGCTATAGTTAATCGCTTATTTTTCGTGATTATATAGATAGTAGCATCTCTCGAAAAATGAACAAGTTCCATTTTTCGCTTGGCTTCGATAAATATAATCTTCTTCTTTTATTCTAGATGTCCCATAATAAGGAATTAAATTCAAATCGATCGCTATTTTATGTTTTCTCTTCTTTATTCGACGCGGGAGTTTACTTATTAGTGCTTGATTTATTTCTTTTTCTAATTCTGGGAAATTATCAATTTTACTTAAATGATATCTAACATTTCTTCCAGACCAAGAGTTTTTTAAACTAGAGGTTGTATTTTCTATTGTGTCACTACGACTAGCTGCTCCTACTAAAATATTAAATAAATGGTTTTGTTGACAATCACTTTGGGTCTTAACTGAAATATTTTCTTTTAAACAATCAACAACTTCTTCTAAAGTTCCTTCATCTGTTAAAACAGCTTTTTCCGATATTTTAATCAATTTTTTTACTTAAACCTATCTTCAGCAGGTTGGCTGAAAGATGAGATATTTATTGAAAGTCTTTCAATTTGAGCCATTGAACCAGAACCAACCTATGGAAATTGATGTTCAGGATATCGACCATCTTGGGCTAATTGC
>JBFRWK010000103.1:0-13868 GCA_051439545.1 Xenococcaceae cyanobacterium
TCAACCAATCCGTGATGGATTCTCAAGGACACGTAGTGAACACTTGGGCAGATATCCTCAACCGTGCTAACCTCGGCTTTGAAGTAATGCACGAGCGTAACGCTCACAACTTCCCCTTAGACTTGGCTAGTGCAGAAGCTGCTCCTGTAGCTCTTACTGCTCCTTCCATCAATGGCTAAGGCTAAAGTTGCTAGCTAATAAATAAAAAAACCCCCTCCAATTGGAGGGGGTTTTTTGTTGGTTTATTAAAAATAGGTATCTTTTGCGAGGGTCAACCCAAGGGCATTTGGACACCAAAAAGCCACGAATAAAAAAAAAATATACCTCAACCACTAAATTTAGCTAAATTAATCATATTTTGTTTATTCATTACCAAAATATTTATTAAATAGTATTTGTAGGTTTAAACAGTTAAATATTTTCTCTAAATTAAAATCATTGTAGACTGAAACTTAAGTAGAAACACTCAAATATTTGGCTTTCCGCTATTGTATCAAATAAAACTTTTGGCACGGTAGTTGGAGTATTTTTATACATAAAAAAATATTTTATGACTTCCGCTTCTAATTTCGATCGAGAAGGTCAAGACCTAACTGATATTTCTGATTCAAATAACCAACTTTCTGTACCAGAAGATTTAGCTAAAAATAATTTTGCTCGGACAGAAAAACTCAAACAATTTCCTAATAAAGTTATTCAAAATCTGCACCAAGCAGTTAACTTAGAAGAAGTATTAAAAGTTACGGTAGAGGAAGCACAAAGATTACTAGAATGCGATCGCGCAATTGTCTATGGTCTTACCGAATCATCTCAAGGAAAAGTAATTGCCGAAGCTGTTGTAAATGGATGGACAAAAATATTAGGGACAGTTGTTGAAGATCCTTGTTTAGAAGCCGATTATTTGGCTGCTTACCAAAATGGGAAAGTTAAAGTATTAAATAATATTTATGCTTCTGGAATGCTTCAATGTTATATCGAGCAATTAGAAGCCTTAGAAGTTAAAGCTATCATAGTAGCACCATTGCTGAAACAAGGTCAGCTATTTGGCTTGTTAGTAGCCCATCAATGTTCTCAACCTAGAGTATGGCAACTAGAAGAAATTAATTTATTTAAACAACTGTCTACCTATGTTGGATTCGCCCTCGATAATGCACAATTATTAGAGCAATTCAATCGAATAAAGCAACAACAAGCAAAAGAAGTTGAATGGACAAAGTTTTATACTGATGCAGTCGCTCGTATTCGTAAATCACTACAAGAACAAGATATTCTCGATGTGAGTGTCAGGGAAGTACGCCGAGTTTTAGAAGGCGATCGCGTTGTTATTTATAGTTTAGAGCCAGATAATTATGGGGTAGTTATGGCTGAAGCTGTAGTTCCTGGCTGGACGAGAGCTTTAGGAATGACCATTAACGACCCTTGCTTTGAAGCTAAATATTTAGAGCAGTATCAAAATGGTCAAGTTTGCGCTTTCAAGAATATTTACGAAGCAGAGATCGCTTCTTATTATTTAGAACAACTGGAAAAATTAGAAGTTAAAGCTAATTTAGTTGTACCGATAATGAGTCAAGGGAAAATATTTGGCTTACTCGTAGCCCATCAATGTTCTAATCCTCGTGACTGGCAACCCTTAGAAATCCGCTATGTAACTCAAATAGCAACCCAAATAGGCTTTGCTGTCGATAGTGCAAAGGTATTAGCTCGTTCTACTCATCTACAAACACAAGTAGATAAGGAAAATAGATGGATGCAATCCTTAAAAAAATTTATTAAGTATATTCGTCCTGACTCGCAGCAGTCAGATATTCTGGCAATGACAGTAGATGAAGCTCGTCGCGTTTTAAACTGCGATCGCGTCTTAGTTTATAGTCTCAAGGAAGATAGATATGGTGAAGTAATTGCCGAATCTGTTGCACCTGGTTGGACGAGAGCTTTAGGTATGATAATTGAAGACCCTTGTTTTGCCCTGGGTTATCAGGAAAAATATCAAAATGGTCGAGTTAAGGCAGTAGATAATATTCAGGAAGCAAAGATAACCTCTTGTCATTTAGAACAACTCGAACAACTAGAAGTAAAAGCTAATTTAGTTATTCCGCTTCTGGTTGAAGGCAAAATATTTGGCTTACTGGTAGCCCATTTCTGCGATCGACCTCATCACTGGCAACCATTAGAAATTAATTTTTTAAGCGAGCTTGCTAGGGAAATAGGCGTAAAACTAGAGCGTGCAGAATTAATCGACAAACAAAATCAGCTAGAAGCACGAGCAGAAAAAGAAGCTCAATTGACCGACTTTTTTACCCAGGCAATTCGACATATTCGCCAATCTTTACAGACAAACAATATTCTGGATGTTACCGTTCAAGAAGTTTATCGAGTCTTAAAATGCGATCGCGTGGTTGTCTATAGTCTAGAGTGGGATAGCTACGGAAAAGTACTCGCCGAAGCTCTAGCCCCTGGTGGGAAAAGAACTTTAGGTAAGGTTATCCAAGACCCCTGTCTTGAGGCCAGACATATAGAAAAATATCGTAATGGTTGCGTCAAAGCCATAGACAATATTGATACAGCCAGAATAACCTCTTGTTATCTAGAAGAACTCGAAAAGCTAGAAGTCAAAGCTTATTTAGTTACACCAATTCTGAATAAAAATCAATTATTTGGTTTGTTGGTAGCCCATCAATGTTCTGCACCCCGTCAGTGGCAGCAATCTGAAATTCGCTATGTAACTCAGATTGCCATCCAAGTCGCTTTTGCTTTAGATCATGCTCACTTGCTGCAACAGCTAGAGCAATCTTCTTTAAAAGTCGCTCAAATTTCTGCCGATCGACAACAACAACAAGAAACTCTCAAACAAAAAGTTTTAGATGTAATTAAAAACAATACTGATATTTATCAAACTCTTTCTCAAGAAACTTTACAACAATCGGAAAAAGTTATTGATGTTCTCGATCGAGTTCAAGTAATCAGTGATGCCCTTCGCGCTCAAGTTAACGATTTTTATCAAATTAAACTTCAAGAACAACAGAATAGTTTGAAGATAGAGAAGTTGCAAAAATCTCTAAATCAAACTATAGATAATATTGAATCGATTCAGCAGTCAGTTAATAGTGCTGTTAGTATATTACAAAATTTGCATCAATCGTCTCCCAAATTAATAGAAGCAGTGAATCTGGCGAGAGATTTAGGCAAAACTATGGCTCAAAAATCGATGAAAGTAGCTATTGCTATCAATGGTACAGATCGAGTTAAGCAAGATGCTGTGGTAGAGTTAACAGAAACGGTTTTTTCGTCGATGCAAACATTGTATGAAGAGAGCGCACAAATCACTCCGCTCTTATTAGCCTTAGAAACAGACACCAGTGAAGGAGCAACAGCACTAAATTCTGAGGTGAAAAAGCTAATTACAGAAGTAAAATCCCTCAAAGATATTCAAAATAAATTAGAGCGAATTAATCAAGCTAATGCTCAAATTACTATCCTGATAAATCGAGTAGCCGATGCTACTCAAAAACAGATCCAGTTTTCTACTTCTACCAGAAAATCCGTTCGAGAAGTTGCCAATCTTGCCAATCAAATTGCTACTAATTTTCTGGCGATCGATGAGTCTTTCAATCAACTCGCGATCGCTTGTTCGAGAAATATAGAGATAATAAGTCATGAGTAATACAAGAGTTTAAAAGTTTTTTTCTAATAAAGAATAATTTTTCCTTATTTTTAAAAATCCCATTTTGAGTAAACATCGGTCATATTTGTGGAGGAATAATATGTATCGATTTAAATGAGTCAACCAATTTTACTTTCTATCCCCCATATGGGCGATCGCGAATTTAAATTTGTTAAAGAAGCTTTTGAGACTAATTGGATTTCTCCTGTAGGGCCAAATATTGATGCTTTTGAACGAGAATTTTGTCAGAAAATCAAGGCAAGTTATGGTGCTGCCGTATCTTCGGGAACGGCTGCCCTTCATCTGGCTTTAAGATTAGTAGGAGTAGAACCAGGAGATGAAGTTTTTTGCTCTACTCTAACTTTTATTGCCAGTGCTAGCCCCATTACTTATCTTGGTGCTAAACCTGTTTTTATCGATAGCGATCGCTTTTCTTGGAATATGAATCCTCATCTTTTACAAGAAGCCTTAGAACATCGTGCCAAAATAGGTAAATTGCCCAAAGCACTGGTACTAGTACATCTCTACGGACAAAGTGCAGATATCGACCCTATTTTAGCTGCTTGCGATCGATATGAAATTCCTTTAGTTGAAGATGCAGCAGAAGCCTTAGGTGCGACTTATAAAGGGCGATCGCCTGGTACTTTTGGTAAGGTAGGTATTTTTTCTTTTAATGGCAATAAAATTATCACTACTTCTGGTGGTGGTATGCTGGTTTCTGCCGACTCAGAATTAATAGATAAGGCGCGTTTTTTAGCAACTCAAGCCCGCGATCCTTTCCCTTATTACGAACATTCTCAAATTGGTTATAATTACCGCTTGAGTAATGTCTTAGCAGGTATTGGCAGAGGACAATTATTAGTCCTAGAAGAGAGAGTTGCAGCCAGAAGACATAATTTTAAACTTTACCAGCAGGCATTAGGAGACTTACCAGGTATCGAGTTTATGCCCGAAGCTAATTATGGTCGATCTACTCATTGGCTTACTTGCTTAACGATCGACTCTGCTGCTTTTGGGGCAGATCGGGAGCGAATACGTCTAGAATTAGCTAAACAAGAGATCGAAACTCGTCCTGTCTGGAAACCCTTACATTTACAAAAAGTTTTTGCCGAATGTGAATCTATTGGCGGTTCAGTAGCAGAAGATTTATTCGAGCGCGGTCTCTGCTTACCTTCTAGCTCTAATTTAACCGATGTAGAAATTCAGCGTGTAATTGAAGCTGTTAAAGCAGCATTCGCTGTTAGCTATAAGCTCTAAGCTATAAGCTATTAGCTGATTGATAAGTAGATATGAGAGGAGTAATCAATGGTCTCGACTATTAACTAAAAGGTCTATAATTAGCGCGATCGCCTCTCAGGAATAAACCCTAAATATGCCATCGTAATCATGTCTAATAGTCAAGATACACGGGATGAAGTTTTATTATTTATAGTTATCTCAATTGCAATAGGGCTGATTATTGGTGGCTTTTGGTGGGCTAATAGAAAAAAACTTACAAATGATAATAGAGTTGGCATTTCATCGCCACAGACCGAAAAGTTTGTTACTGATATTGCCTTGAACACTTACAATTTTGCTCAAGTCAAAACGGAGATTTTTACCCCACATCTGTACGTCTTTTTCGTAAGTCAAACCTGTTTTTAATGCGACTTTCTGCGAGGCAATATTGCCGTGGTCAATTAAAGAAATAAGGCGATCGCAACCGATTTTTTCAAAGCCATAATTTTTAATAGCGATCGCTGCTTCTGTGGCTAAACCTTGCCTCCAATATTCTTTGGCTAGCATATAACCAATTTCTATCTCTGGATATCCATCGACTACCCAAGATGTCAATCCACACCGACCAATGAATTTGTTGTTAGCTTTGTAAACTGTTGCCCACAGTCCCCATCCGTGTTGTCGATAATCATCAATTGTTTGCTCTACTTTTTGCTTTGTTTCTTCATAAGTTCGCGTACGGGGGTAAAACTCCATTTGGAATTGCAGCTTAACGCGATCAGCTTTGCTGCCTCGCTACGCGAGATCGCCTCTAATAACTACAATTGAGTAAGCGCGATTTTTCTGTTTGGTGAATATAACTTGCATGACTGAAAAATTAGTGTTTTTTATTAGCTAACAGAATTCATTACTCGATCGCTATTATTTACCTCAACTTCTGATTGTGCTTCAAATCTTTGTCCGTGTACCTGTTTAGATTCATCCGATGCTAAATAAATAAATACTTCGATTCCCTCTTATTAATCATAGTCGTTATGAGTTTGCATTGACAACCGAAAAAAGATGAATAATAGATCGATAATTAGTTTGTCGATCGAGCTAAGAGCTAAAAACTAAAAACTAACAACTAACAACTATTAAACCCGATCGCTTTCTACGGGTATAGCATGATGAAAGCTAGTATAGTCAAGGTAATGATGTCCTTCAGGAGTTTGATCAATCATATCTGCAAAGCGATGAGACCATAAAATATCATTAGCACCATAACAATAAGGTGCGTGAAGAGATTGACAGACAGTTTCATCGATACCAGTCAAGGAAACAACTAGCATTGCTCTAGTTTTAGCTAAAGATTCTGGTGTAGTTTGCCAAAGAGGACTATTTTCATCAATTGGGTGCATAACCGTCCAGCTAAGAGTAAATCTGGGTGTTCGATCGCGCAATAATTTAAGCAGATAAAATCGACGCATATATTCACCCTCAGTGCTAACTTCATCTCGCATTAAATAAACATGAATTTGCGCTTCGATAATTTGGTTGAGTCTTTGATTAGCTGCTCTTAGCATTAAAGTTGGAGTACCATTATAGTCAGAAATAGTGACTACTCGGCTAAACATTACTTTGGCTGTGGGTTGAGAAAATTTAGTAAAAGCCAATCCTGTCATTAAGGCAATACCTATCATTCCCACTAAAGCTTCTATGGTTACTAAAACATCTGCATAGGTATTAGTAGGGTACATAAAACCATAGCCGATGGAAGTTAGAGTGTGGACGCTAAAGAAAAAAGCATCACTAAAGTCACCAGGAGTAGCATTGGCAATGCAGTCTCCACCGAGGAGATAGCCAAACGCAAAGATAGCGTTGACGGCAATGTAAGCTAAAATTGTTAAAACAAAAAAGCCCCACCAAGGAACAGTTAATAAAAGATAATAAGGTTCTTGCCAATATTTATACCAAGTAGCTGAGTCGGGAAGTTCAAAGCGTCCGTTACGAAAATTAATCCGAAATCGATCGCTACGGCAATCGCTCTTATTTTTCATCACGAACGACGCTCTACGCTTGGGATTGATTGAAGGTAACATACAACCGAATTACAATCGACAAGAAGATATTTATTGCAATCCTAGATCATTTTTGAAAAAAATAAACGCCTATCTTTTGTTTTTAAATTGCTAGGTTTAGAGCAGTATTTCTGAACTTGACATCAAGAGAGGAGATTTACTATTTAAGTTGTCACTCTCGTTATCTCTACTACCAATTAATATACCGATTAATAAAGCAAACAATACAGCTATAGAAGTTGCGGTTATAGCTGAAATCATGGATATTTTTCTCTTCCATATTTCGGGCTGTTTTCCATCATAGAAAACGTCATTTATGGCTACAGAATCAAATACTAATTTATGGAATGGCAGAAAAATATCTGTTTTTTCTCGATCGAGAAAGGTTAATCGATCTGAGTATTGTTCTAGAGCTTCATCTGACATATAGGATTCTAGTTTGCCAGAAAGTTTAATATCTAAAATATCGGCAATTTTTTCTTCAAGAATAGAAACATCTTTTTTGACAGAAAGTATTCTGTCAATATCTTTATCATAACTAGAATAATAAGAATCTTTGGCATTAACAAAAGTCAATTTAAGATACATATGAGCTAAAAGCTTTTGTATTTGTTGTAACTTGACTGACTTTGCAATCCCCTCACTATTTTTAGTATTGATATTTTGCAACGGTGAAAAACTAATTTTCACTTCTTCTTCATTTAAAATAGTAAAATACTGTTCTATATTTATTTTGTCGAAAACTCGTTGAACTAATTCAAAATTATTTTTTTCATTGACTCCCAGAAAGAATATATTATAAAGATATATTCCCAACATATGGAAATAATAAATGCAAGGATTAATGTTTTTATAGTAAATACATCTAGTCTGTAAATTGTTGCTATTATAATCAAAATCTAGTTTTTCTGAATTATTTGAAGCTGGAGGAATATATTTAAGTTCAACAATTTTTTCCTTAGGATTTACATCACTTACTTGAAAAAGAAAATTTCGACTTTGGTTTATTTGCTTAATAATAATCCAATCATTTTTATTAACAATACTTTCGTGTTTATCAAAAAAAGAATATTTGTATTTATAATTATTAATATTTTGTTCTCCAGAATTATCTGACTCTTCTAATTTATCCAAAATTATTTCCCGACGCATACTAGAAAACAAACTAGGTACGTAAGGATTACCCTGATAATTATGCATCATGATTTTGGTAAAAACCAAATCATTTCTCAGATCGTTAAGATAATTTATTTGCTCGTTATATATAACAAAATCTGTATCTAGTTCTTTTGGTTCTTGATAAGGCCCTATCTTTCTAAAAATAATTTTTTTGGGATGGATTTCCGCAAAATAAAAATCAGAAGGTTTTTTTAAATGTTCTTCTACTAGCTTAGTTAAATTAAAAAAATACCAGAATCCTCTAGTAAGACGTATATGATATTTATTTTTAGAGCAAGTAAATAATTCTTCAAGATAATCAATAAACTTTTTCGGTTCTTTCGGTGGATAATCTCCTGGAATATCTCCTTTCATTAAGGGATTATTATCAATTTTATAACCAAATTCTTTAGCCATTATTGTTCCGATTTTTAAGTATTATGTAAACTTTTGAGTTGCTCTAATAACATAGCTGTTGGTTCTTTGTTGGTAGATTTACTAGCATTATAGAAAGTATCTTCCGATTTATAAAGCATACATTTTAAAATTAATTCAACAATTTGTCTGGGGACGTATTCGGATGAATTTTTATCTTGAAAAGGTTCAAATATTTTAGTTAATCCTGGTTCACTCGACTCAAAACTATAAACACTTTCATATTTACCGATGAGTTCGGCGACAGTTGAATCTTGAGTATCATATTTTCTGATACTTTCATAGAAACGCTCTGGAGATTCACCACAAGTGATTAGATTAAAGGCAATTGCACCTATCCCAAATAAATCCGTTCTTTTACCTTGAATTTTATAAAATTTAGCCTGATTTCGTTTACAGGGCTTTAAATAAAATTCGTCATTTTCTTCGGGTTGAAGATATATATAAACTGGAGCGTTTTTTTCTAATTCTATACTGATCCGCTCAATTTCATAAGATTTATCATTATGTTTCCCAAAAATAACATAATCACCTTCTTCAATAATTGTATCTCTAAAAATAGGGTCTCTTATAATAAGTCTTGTTTCAGTACCACGATCTATCTCCACATTGGCAACATCAAAAAAGTATTTTTGTTCTGGCGATCGATAATGAAGTGTACCTAACGGTAATCGATTATACTTACCTAACAAAGATTCTGGTTTTAAATGATTTTTTTGGAGAAAACCTAGATCGCCAATTGCACTTTGAAGGGTGCTATCTAGTTCCCGATTAAAAATATTTGCTGGTTTTAAATCGAGATGAAGATAGCCTGCTTTATGTAGATATCTAAGTCCTTGGGTAATATTCTCTAAATAAGGCAATATAGTAGCTATACGTTCTGCAAAATTAAGACTGCTGAGCAGATCGTATCCATTTAGTTCGTAAATTTTACTTTCAAGATTTTTTTGTTCTTTTCTATCTTTAATTCTTTGTCTGATATATGCTTTGGCTTTGGCTTTAGATTCAAATATTATTGGTTCTATATCTTGATGGGGAACGAGCTTAGAATTTTGAATTGCATATTTACCAATTCCATCTTCTAGAAGTTCTTCAAGGGTTTTATCATATAATTCCATAACCAGAGCATAGTTGGATAATCTTTCAATGGAATTTAATTGTGTAAATGTCTTGTAAGCTTCCGAATTGAGAAATTCTGTTGTTCCATCTATAGTCATCACAATGCCAGGAATCTGTCTGACATTAAAGTTTTCTAATTCGTCTATAATCTCATTGGAAGACCTTATTTCTGCTTCAAAACGCTCTTTAATGACTTCATTTAGTTCAGAATCATCGTATTTATAGAGTATTTTGAAGGCATATTTATTAGGATATTTACTATTACCTCCTTTATGGATTAGATAAACTACACCATAATTGCCGTTGCCTAGTTCAACTGGTTGATTATTTTCATCTATAACAAAATAATAGGTATTTTGTTGTCCATTAGCATTCGTAGTAAATGAGTATTGGGGATGTGTACTATAAATATAGTCGCTAGAGGAGGTAGGCGATGGTATCTCTTCTAACAATTCCAACCATTCTGAGACTGAGGACGGACGAGCGGTTGATTTCATTTCCATACCCAGAAGAATGGCATCATTTACGCGATCGCTAATTTGCGGGTTATATTGATTGGGAGGCACTAATTCTCTGCCTTGATGCCTTTCTTGGGAAGATATGGGCTGTTCGTTGGTGAGTAAACAATAAAGTGTTGCTGCCAAAGCATAAACATCGGTAGCAGGAATATCCCATGGTTCTAAAGGAGTATAACCAGGAGTGTAAAATTTTTGATTTACCCCCAATACTTCCTCTCGATAAAATCTAGCTGCCCCAAAATCTATTAAAACTGCCTGATTAGAATCGTTACGAACCATGATGTTAGCAGGTTTGACATCATGATGAATTATTCTCTGATAAATTTTGCCTTCTTCATTATGAAGATAATTTAAAGCAGAACCTATTTGTTGGATATATTCTAAAGCTTCTTGTTCTGATAAAGGCCCTTTTTCTTCAACATATTCCTTGAGATTTTTTCCTTCGATATGTTCTAAAAATAGACACCAAGAATCCCCAATTCTTTCGTAGCCTTCTACTTTAACTATATTGGGATGTTCCAAACCAGCTAGGTTGGCGAATTCGTTAGTTAAGATCTCATGTTGTCTTGTTCTCGAACCATCAACATTATCGTTAATCGTCTTAATCACATATAATTTTTGTGACCATTCGCCTTTAGCCAAATAAGCAACTCCACAACCTCCACTACCAATATTTTTAATAATCTGATATTTATCTTTTCGCCCAATGAATATTTCGCCTTCTTTCCAGAAATTTATTGGTAAAAGACTTATTTGGGTGTTATTTTCAGAATTTTCTAGATTATTTTCTTCTGAATTCCAGTTACTTTGCATTTTCTTGCTCACCTATACAGACTTAAGTGTCAGTCTAGACTGACGAAAAGGCTAGAACAATTAATATCTAGCTAATTGAGGAGTACGTCCTTTTAATCCTGTCATTAATTTGAGGGCAAATATTTTTAGTGGTTGGAAATACTGTAGTATCCATAAGCCAAGACGACGCAAAATTACCACTGGCAACCAATTATTAGAAAAAGCACGATCTAAAAAGTCGGTAAAGCCTAAAATTGCCAAGTTTTCTCGTTTGCGCCAAGCTTCGTAATGTTTTAGGGTATTCAAGCTACCAAGATCTGACCCTAGAGTATGAGCTTCTTGGATAATTTGCGCTAACGAGGCTGCATCTCTAATCCCTAAATTTAGTCCCTGTCCGCCAACAGGATGACAACAATGAGCAGCATCACCAATCAAAGCTAGTCTAGACTGAACATAACGATCGCATTGCATTAATTGCACTGGAAATAACAGGCGATCGCTCACTAGTTCTAATTTACCCAGTAAACCCCCTGTATATTGAGACAATTTGCTGAGAAATTCTCCCTCATCCATGGTTTGTAAATTTTTAGCCTCGGCGTGGGGATTTGTCCAAACTATTTGACAACGGTTACCTGGTAGGGGTAAAACTCCCATAGGCCCTGTAGACCAAAATCTTTCAAAGGCTATATCATTTTGGGGTGCAGTATGTTTAATCGTAAATGCCACACAAGACTGCCAATATTTCCAGCCACCAGTTTTTATACCTGCCCATTGGCGAATACGCGATCGCGCTCCATCTGCCCCTACTACTAGTTTAGTTTTAATTAGTTTTTCCGCACCATTTATGTTGACTTTAACTGTTGCGAAAGCATCTTGATATTCAACTTCTGTAACTTCTGCTGGGCATAACCAGCTAATATTATCGCAGTCGGCAATAAATTCTTGTAGGGCAGTTAAAACTATGTTATGTTCGGCAACATAGCCTAAATATTCATCGTTTAAATCTTTAGTTTGAAATTTAACAATTTTAGGATAATCAGCATCAGATAATCTGATCTGGCGAAATTTCGCGATGTTAGGAAATATTTTTTGCCAAACACCAATTCCCTCGTAAATCCGACCAGAAAGAAGGGAAAAAGCATAAGCTTGTCTTCTTGCTGCTGCCAATTCTAAAGGTTTTGCCTCAATAATAATTATTTTTATACCAGAATGTTTAAGGGCAGAAGCCAGAGTTGTCCCCACAATTCCGCCACCGACGATCGCTAGATCGCAATCTAAAATTTTTTCTGTAGAAACAGATAGATTATTAACTTGGTCTAACACCATTTTTTAACTTTTTCTTAAAATAAAGATAGTTATATTTACTTATATTTATTTTGACGCGAATAATAATTTAGGACAAGGTGGTCATCAGTCATTTATAGTTAGTTATCGGTCATTTTTTTTACAAATACCTAGTTAATACTTCTGTTGTTGATGTTGCTGTATTTTGCCAACTAAATTTTTTTGCTTGTTGAAGACTAAGAGTACTCAAGCGCGATCGCCATTGGGGATCGTTAGCCATAGTATCCATCGCCTCGCTTATTTCTTCTACTCGATAGGGATTAATTAGTATAGCAGCATCTCCTGTAATTTCTGGTAGTGAAGCCAGATTAGAAGTGATTACTGGCGTGCCACAAGCCATAGCTTCGAGTACGGGTAAGCCAAAACCTTCCCATAATGTGGGAAAAACCAGAGCGATCGCGCCATTAATAATTATCGGTAATTCTTCGTAGGGGACATAACTAAGAAATTTGACTCTATCTTTGATGCCTAATTCTGTTGCTTGTTGTTGCAGTTTGGGAGTAAAACGAGGATCTGTTGCTCCCGCAATCCAAAATTGATAGTCTTTATGAGAAATAGCAGCAAAAGCAGCGAGCGATCGATGTAAGTTTTTATAGGGATCGTGACGACCAATATATAGAAAATAGGGTTTTTGACTAACTTTAGTAGCTTGAAGATAACGAAAGTTATTTGCATCGTATGCGAGTAAAATAGGAGTAATTTTCTTTTCAGAAATACCGTAATATTTAGTAATATCTCGGGCTGTTGCTTGGGAGTTACAAATAATATGTTCTGCGTTGTTAAGAACTAACGGAACAAGATAACGAAAATAATTAGTTAAAGGTGATAACGAGCGGGGAAACCTTAAAGGAATCAAGTCGTGGCACATTACTATGTAGCGGGTTTTTGTGAATAAAGGTGCTTCTGGTATAGGGGAAAATAGTAAAGAGCTTTTGAGTTTTGTATATATTTTAGGTAACTGAAATTGAGTCCACAAGAGACGACGTAAATGACCTTTTGTTCCTTGAGCAGGAGTTAAATTATCGGGAATTAAATAACAGTTAAAATCTTCTTTTTTGTTCGATATTAATAATGTAGGTTCGAGAGATTTTAGATAAGGAATAAGACTAGCTGCATAGGTACTAATTCCTGTAGGTTCAGACAAAAGAAAAGATAAATTAATCAGAATTTGTTTAGACAACTTTAAGCGAGACAGAATCTTAGCGAATTTACCTATCTTATCTTAAAAATGCGGAAAATACTGAGATGATTTAGCTATTATCTCTAGTTGCTGGCATCATACCAGGGGTAGAAGTTTTTATTCTCGATCGCGATCGTGATGGGATTAAACTAATTACCAGTCCCCATTAACTAAATTATTAAGAGCTAAATCTATTTGTGCTTGAGAACTAGTGGTAGTAGCAAATTCTTCTAACCATTCCCGTCCAAAAACTTCCCCAGTCGAACCACTATAAGCATTGATTTCCGCTTCTGTATCGATGCTTTCAGAAAAGAGATTAGCACTCTCAATTTTATGATTTAGGGTGACAATATCATCTCCCTGCGCTCCTAATGCTACTTCTA
>JBFRWK010000104.1:0-91220 GCA_051439545.1 Xenococcaceae cyanobacterium
TCTTCTGGTATGATTCGCTCTCTGGCTGAGTTTGCTTGATAATTAGGGCATTCGATCGCTTTGTGAAGTGGTCTAGCTTGCCTACTCATAAAGCGATTTCTCCTGTCTCAATCTACTAATTTTTCAAATAAGAATTGAGAAATACTAATCGATCGATCATTTCTTCGGCAGATAGAGCAGCAACTTGCCTTGAGCAATCCTGTCAATTGTTGACCAATAGAATATTGTTGCTGTGGTGCCAGAATAATTCCTGTATGCGTTTTTTCTTTAACCATATAGTCTCGATGTAATTTACAGAAATCACCGATATTAAAACTGTAAATCACTCGTTTATGTTCTGTTGACCAAATCAATTGTTCTTCATCGGCATAACCTAACATCCCAGCATCAGCTACGGTAATCACATCTAGATCGGCATTTCGTAAAGCTTTGACTAATGCACTTTTAATCGTATCTTCATCTAGGTAAAGGCAAATTCGGCTCACAGTAATTTATCTATCTTTTGTATATTCTGTGCTATGAGTTGTTCGCATTCTCGCTCATAATCGGCAAACTCAGCATCTAGTGACTCTTTATTAGCGTAATAATATGCTAAAGCAGTATAAATAGCAGCCAGTGTTAAATGAGGTTTATCTTCTAAAATTTCTTCTGGAGTAATACCTGCTTTTATTTCCTTAACAATATACTGAACTGTAATCCGTGAGCCATCAATTCTGGGTCTTCCCCCACAGATATCTGGAGTAGATACGATCAACTTGTCAATACTAACTGTAGCCGTCATTTCATTATATTTTGCTGACTTTATGTGCTAATTGTAACTAATAATCTTATTCTCTTTGAATATCTTCTTGGTCATATTGATTAGCTCTTCGATAGTTATTTTCCCGAAACATCTTTTGAGCTACTCATATAATTTTGATTCAATTTACATCAACTTAATTCAAATTAACCGCATAGGTTAAACAAGAATAAGGATGCCTACGGCTGTTTTTCTTTGGAGATGTTAAAGCGAACATCTCCAAGCCTCTAACGCTGTGCCAGTTGTCGAGCGATCTTGTCTTTGGTTGGGTTTCCAGAGTAATCGAGGTAGTGGCGATCGCTCGATTCACTTCGTCAACTGGCTAATTTTTTTAAATCAAAATTATCAGGCTATTTTTCGTCAGAGTTAAACACAAACAATATGCTACATCAGATTACTTGAGAACCATATTCTCATAATATATTTTCAAACGCATACCTAGAACTCAGTCATCACCGCAGAACTCTGAATTACAGAAGCATAATGCTTGAACAAAATCTGCGGATCGTGTCCTGTTGCTTCAGCAACTGCCAGTGGATTTGCTCCATTAGCTAATGCATGGCTTATTGCTGTATGCCTAGTAGCATAAGGTTTTCGGTATTGAATCTCTAACCGCTCTAATATTTTCTTCCAGGCTCGCCGTCGGAAACTATGATCATTTATTGTTCCCCCTTTAGGAGCTGGAAAAACTAAATCCTCTGAATCCCAATTAATAGGTTTTCTGTATTCCAACATATTAGATACCTTACTTGTCAGTGTCACAGTTCTATCCTTGCCAGTTTTAGTTGTCTTACGAACTCCACGCGATACAGACTCGCCAATCCAAACAGTTGAATAATCATCAGCTACGTGCTTCCACTGAAGAGCAACAGCCTCCCCAAAGCGACAACCTGTGCCAAAGAGAAAAGCAACAAAATCTACATAATGACGATAATAACGATCTGTTCTAAAAGCTTCTAAAATCATCCGAACCTCAGCAACCGTGAAGGGTTTAACTTTTTGCTTGGGACTAGGTTTAACCTTACCCAATACGGTAGACCAAGGATTAAGCGTCAAGGCTTCTTCTGACCATTCCCAACAAGCTTTAACCAATATTAGATAATCTTTAGCTGTCCGTTCACAAACCTGATTAAGCAAATATCCAAGGAATGCCTCAGCTAAGAAATTATCAATTTTATCTGCTGGTTTAGATGCAAAAAAACGCTCCAAATGTATTAACGTTGCAGTGTAGCGACAAAGACTTCCTTTTTGTAGATTTTTAGCTTTAGTTTGGCTCTCAATAAACTTCCTAAAGAGTTCTGCAACTTCCATCATTGCCAAATTCTTTGAAGTAGCTTTTAGAGGTTTGTATTTTTTCAGCGTAAGGTCAAAATTACCAGAGACAATATCTAGCTCAATTTGATTAGCTTTCTGCTGAGCAAAGATTCGGTTCACTTTAGAATCTGGTAAGCCCACAGCCATAGAATATCGTTTACCTCTATAGGTAAACCTAAGTCTCAGCCTACCATCATCATTTTCAACTTTGACAAGGCTCTTCTTAATTTCGTTCTTTGAGGCTGAAAATCCTGTAGACGAAGAAAATGCTCGGCTCATATTATTTCCTACCAATTTCCTACCACTTTAACAGCCAAAACCCCTTAAAAATCTCCAATATTAACCTCACTATTGACAATAGGAAAAGGTTGTGAAAAGTTAATAAGTAAGCTGTAAAGGTCTTTATTAATAGGTTTTGATGAGATCGGGATGGTGGGATTTGAACCCACGACCCCTTCGTCCCGAACGAAGTACGCTACCAAGCTGCGCTACATCCCGCAATTTAATTCTATATTAACTAGTTGCTTGGCTTAAAATTTTTTTACAGTTGGGTTTTACTCTAAAGGTTGCCCTAAGGAACTAAGATTGAGTGCATAACCACCAGTAATTAAATAGACTTCTGAGGCTACACTACCAATTTTTCTGGTTAACTCACCCAAGCGATCGCGAAATATTCTTCCCGATCTATAGGCAGGAATTACACCCCAACCTGTTTCTTCACCTACTAAAATGACATCAGCATTGGTAGTTTGTAAACTTTTAAGAAAACTATTTTGAATCTCTTCCCAGGATTCTGCTTCACAATCGAGGAGATTCGCCACCCATGTGCCAAGGGAATCTATAAGCAGACAATGAGATGCTAAAGTGTTATTAACAGTATCAGCTAGCTTGATAGGAATGCAAAGAGTTTGCCAATGATTTGGTCTTCTTTGTTGGTGAAGTGCAATTCTAGCCAACCATTCTTTATCGGTGGTGTCGGCTATAGCAGTAGCAACATATATAACGGATTTACTATTTTTTTTAGCTAAATTTTCTGCCCATGCACTTTTTCCCGAACGTGCTGCTCCTGTTACTAAAATAATTTGTGGGGAATTCGACTCGATTTGATTCATAAAAATCAATAGAATTAATAGTATCCTGTTGATGCCTTTTGCTATGAGTCGATGTTAACGTTAATGAGTATGGTATATCCAAGTTATTTAATATCATTAATTTTTTTAACTAGACCATAATAGACCGTATCGATCTTAGTTATATGAGCATAATGTCTACACAAAAGAAAATTCCAGTCTCAGTATTAATTCCTGCTAAAAATGAAGAACTGAATCTGCCAGCTTGTTTAGAAAGTGTTGCTAGGGCTGATGAAATTTTTGTGGTTGATTCTCAAAGTGAAGATAGCTCGATAAATATTGTAGAAAGCTATGGAGCTAAGATTGTTCAGTTTCATTTTAATGGTCGTTGGCCGAAAAAAAAGAATTGGTCTTTAGAAAATTTACCTTTTCGTAATGATTGGGTGCTAATTGTTGATTGTGACGAGAGAATTACACCAGAATTATGGGATGAAATTGCTATAGCGATCGAGAATCGGGAATACGATGGCTACTATCTCAATCGTAAGGTATTTTTCCTCGGAAAATGGATTCGTTATGGTGGCAAATATCCTGATTGGAATTTGCGCTTATTTAAACATAAATTAGGTCGTTACGAAAACCTACACACAGAGGATATTCCGAATACAGGAGATAATGAAGTTCACGAACACGTTATCCTCAAAGGTAATGTAGGCTATCTCAAAGAAGATATGCTCCATATTGACTTTAGAGATATTTATCAGTGGTTAGCCAGACATAATCGCTATTCTAATTGGGAAGCTCGCGTTTACTATAATTTGCTTTCAGGAGAAGATGATAGCACTACTATTAAAGCTAATTTATTTGGTAGTTCGGTTGAAAGAAAACGCTTTCTTAAAAAAATCTGGGTAAGATTACCATTTAAGCCCTTACTAAGATTTATTTTGTCTTATTTTATTCGTCTTGGCTTCTTAGATGGTTTTCCAGGATATATTTATGCTCGTCTTTTGAGTCAGTATGAATATCAAATAGGTGTAAAATTATACGAGTTACGGGAATTTGGTGGTCAGCTAAATCAAAACCAACAGCCAGTTAAGACCAAAAATACCGTATCAGAAGCAGTAAAACTGTAAAAATAATTACTATAAATTGCATGACAACGGAAATTAATCAATCTGTTGAATCTACTACGGTTTTTGTCGAGCGACCGATAGTAGACTTGAGTAAATACGAGCAATCTGGTTTCGAGCGAGGAAGAGCGGGCTGGTTTGTTTTTTTATGGTGGATGGTACAGTCGATCGCCTTCCCTTTAAGCTTACATAATTTTAATTTTTTGCGTTGCAGTTTACTTCGTTTATTTGGGGCAAAAATAGGTAAAAAAGTAATAATTCGTCCCACGGCTCGTTTTACCTATCCTTGGAAAGTAGAAATTGGCGATTATAGTTGGATTGGCGATAATGTTGTTTTTTATAGTATCGATCGTATTCACATTGGTTCTCATTCTGTTGTTTCCCAAAAATGCTATCTCTGTACCGCCAGTCACGATTTTACAGATGAAGCTTTTGGTTTAATTACTGCCCCCCTAAAAATTGGTAATGGTGTTTGGATAGCCACAGATTGTTTTGTTGCTCCAGGAGTTACCATTGGAGATAATGCTGTAATTGGAGCTAGAAGTACGGTTTTTAAAGACATTCCCAGTCGTGCCGTAGCTTGGGGTAGTCCTTGTCTTCCCAGATATAAAAGAGAAATGAAAAAAAGCGTTACCTAAATTTTAGATAACGCCTTAATTTAAGTTAGACTCGATCGGTAAAATTACTAAATAATTTTTTGTTTATTTTTACTGTCGTGGTAATTCACGGATTATCCCTACAAAAGTCAAATAAAATTGGATGCAAGCTTTGTATCCCTACAACAGATTAAATACCGATTAATCGTAAATTTATCTTCCTAGCAGCGAGACGATATTTTTCAGGTCAAATTAAACTAGATTTCTCCTCTAGATAATTCACATAAGACTCTCGATCGAAGAAGTAGACAATGACTAGAAGTAGGTGGATTAATCCGACAAAATTTTCCCTGATTTTTGAAGCCGATTTTCGACAGATGATTCAAATCACATTAAATACTAATATTTATAGCTAGTTTAAAAATTGAGAGCTAGCTATGCTCAAACTCCTCTAATTATTTAGACTTTTTTTTCTTCGATTTATTTCCTGAAGAATTAGGAGAATCTCATCTCAGAAAGAGAAAAAGTTGAATTAGGAGTAGACAAAAAACAATATAACCAATTGCTAGTCAAATTCTTAGATCCATGAAAGATTATACTTCAGTTTCCTATTTCAATAAACCGTTAGGACAAATACTGGTCGAAGCTGGCTTAATCTCCATGAGTCAAATAGAATTAGCTTTACAAGAACAGAAACAAAGCAATTTAAGAATCGGTGAAATCTTAACTTTACATGGTTGGATTAAACAAGAAACCGCCGATTTTTTCGCAGAACAGTGGAAAGGACTTCTGTTAGAACCACAGAAAAAGCCTTTGGTCTATTACTTTCAACAAGCAGCTTTGTTAGACCAACAGCAAATTAATCAACTGATTAGATTACAACAATTAAAACAGAAAAAAGTTCGCTTTCACCATTTGGCAGTAGAACAAAAATACCTTAAACAAGTAACTGTTGACTTCTTTGTCAGAAATCTTTTTTGTATTGATAATCCCAATCCATTGACCAAACCTTATTACATTATTAAAAATTATGCTAAAGGAAAAAAGAATTTTCCCCACAGTAATCTTCGTCAAGCACCTCTAGTAGGTGTTACTTTAACCTCGGTAAATCTCGATAATTCTAATCTGAGAAAAGCTAATTTGAAGGGTTCTAATTTGAAGGGTTCGAGTTTAATTCAAGCCAACTTAACTCTTGCCGACTTAAGTAACTCAATTTTAACGGAAGCTAATTTGAAAAGAGGTATTTTGGATAGAGCTAATTTAAGAGAAGCTCATCTAGAAAAAACTGACTTTCAAGGAGCAAGTCTCAAACAAGTAGATTTAACCGCTGCCTATTTATTGCAGGCGGACTTTTCTGATGCCGATCTCAGGGAAGCTAAATTGTCCTCTAAATATGCTTACGAAGTCTATTACAATGAGGATACCCGTTTCGATTCTAATATCGAGCCAAAGTTGATGGGCTGGAAAAAGAAGTAAGTACTTAGGCACAATTATTTACACACTTTCTTTTTCTATTACTCAATGGATATTTATTATGGGTGGGCAATGCCCACCGTACAATTATGATGCAGATGCAGCTAACCCACTATGTCTTAATAATGGTTCGGTTTCGGGTTCGCGTCCACGGAATTTTTTAAATACTTCCATGGGATGTAAACTGCCACCTAAAGCTGTTTCTTCTTAGTCTGGGGAAAATACCGACAAGAAAACTCTGATGTCGATCGAGAATCTGAGTGTTAGAAAAGTGGAGGAAAAATTTACTGAATAGTTTTTTGTTGAGAGGTAATAGATATTTTGTAGGGGCGTATGGCATACGCCCTCAGCAGTTTCATCTGTAACCAAATTTAATCACCTTATATTATTTTGGTTTGGGGGCGATGATTGGTTTGAACGCGATGATTGGTTTGGGCGCAAGCCTTGCGCCCCTACGTTATTTACGCGGTTTGAGTGTAAGCCTTACGCCCTTACTAACCCACTATGTCTTAATAATGGTTGGGTTTGGGGTTCGCGTCCACGGAATTGTTTGAATACTTCCATTGGATGTAAACTGCCACCTAGAGAAAGAATAGTGTCGCGGTATTTTCTGCCAACAGTAATAAGAGCTGACTCGTCGTCTAAGCCGACTTCTTCAAAAGCTGCAAAAGCATCCGCACTTAAGACTTCCGCCCATTTATAACTGTAGTAACCTGCTGCATAACCCCCTGCAAAAATATGTCCGAAAGAACATAAAAAGTTATCTTCGCTTAAGGGTTTTAATACGGTAGTGTTTTCCGCAATTTTATCTCTTACATCATTGGGAGTTTGGTCGCTTCCTGGTTCATATTCGTGATGTAAAGCAATATCTACCATACCAAAGTGTAGCTGACGCAGCATTGCCGAACCACTCATATAGTTTTTAGCTGCCAGTAATTTTTGATAATATTCTTCGGGTAAAGTTTCTCCAGTTTCGTAGTGTTTTGCCATACCAAAAAGAGTAGGGCGATCGTAACACCAGTTTTCCATAAACTGACTTGGTAATTCTACCGCATCCCATTCCACATTGTTAATACCCGCAGCACCAACATAATCGATGGTAGTGAGCATATGTTGTAAGCCGTGACCGAATTCGTGGAAGAGGGTGGTTACTTCCCCAAAAGTCATTAAGCTTGGTTTGCCGTCAACGGGAGGGGTTTGGTTACAGATGAGATAAGCTACAGGAAGACGAGTAGTAGTTTTACCTTCTACAGTCATTTTCGCCCTACCCACACAGTCATTCATCCAGGCACCACCGCGTTTTTCTGCGGGACGAGAATAGGGGTCAAGATAAAAGTAAGCTATAGCTTCATCTTGTTCGTTATTAATTTGGAAGAAGCCCACATCTTCATGCCATACTGGTGCTTGTCCGTCAGCAGGAATAATATTAACACTCAAGATACGTTTCGCTAGACCGAATAAACCATCTAAAACTTGAGGTAAAGGAAAATAAGGACGTAATTCTTCCTCGTTAAATTCAAATTTAGCTTCTTTTTGTTTCTCTGCCCAATATGTAGTATCCCAATGTTTTAAATCATCTTTACCAGCAAAAGCTTTTAACTCTTCAAACTCTTTAATAGCTGCATCGTAAGAAGCAACTCGCAAGTCTTCATGTAATTTTTCTACAGCTTCGACGCTAGGAGCCATTTTACGAGCTAAACTGAGTTCGGCAAAGGTATCGAAACCGAGAATATTGGCTTTTTCCTTTCTTAATTCTAAAATGCGATCGATATTGGATTTATTATCCAATTCTCCTTCAGAAGCTCGGGAAATAAAAGCCTTATAAAGTTTTTCTCTTAGTTCGCTACTGGTTGCATACTTCATAAAAGGAATATAGCTAGGATAGTCTAACGTTACCACCCAAGGCCCATCTTCTGGTGTAGCGTTTTCTTCTCCTTCAGCTTTCGCTGTTTGTGCCATTAAACCTAAAGCACTGGGGGGTAAACCTTCCACATCCTTTTTATCTGTTAGCTTCAGTTTAAAAGCTTTAGTCGCATCGAGAACATTATTAGAAAACTTAGTAGATAACTCTGCTAACTCTAACTGTATCTGGTTAAATCTCTCTTTAGTTTCTCCTTCTAAACCCACCCCAGACAATTCAAAGTCTCTCAAGGAAGACTCGATAATACGTTGTTGTGCTGGTTCAAAACTATCCCAGTCTGCACTATTCCGTAAGGCTTTAAATGCTTCGTACAGGGGTTTACTTTGGGCAAGCTGATTATAAAATTTCACTATCTCAGGTTGCATCTTTTCATAGGCTTCCCTAAGTTTGGGACTATTCTTTACACCCATCAAATGTCCCACAATACCCCAACTCCAGCCTAATTGCTCTTCCATCGCTGTGAGAGGTTCGACTAAACCTTCCCAAGTGGGAGTAACATTAGCTTCTAGGTTGGTTAAGTCTGTCTCTAATTGTTTTAGTAGTTCGGTTATAGCGGGAACTACATGGGAAGCCTCAATTTTATCAAAGGGTGGTAAGCCTTTTCCTATCAATAAGGGATTTTCTGTAATGGTTGCGTTTGTCATATATGAGATATTGCAAATAAATCGTTATATCTCTTTACCGTAACGCTTTATGAGTGGAGAGTGTAGGAATTGGGGTGTTGGGATAACCGAAATTTTAGATTTATCGATAATAATTAAGGAATGAATAATCGACCTACTCCCTTATAATTTTCGATATCCAACACAATCTCAATCATTTTATCTACACATCGTTCTCGATAATTGAACTCATCCAGACGCTCAATATCTCCGATAGTAACTACAGGTAATGAAGTAACTGTATTTTCTTCTCGTATTACTTGTTCTAATGAGTCTTTCCCTTTCATGTTGCGGTTTGCTGTCAAGATAATCATCTGGTTTGACTGGGCAAAACACCACAAAGTACGATCGCTACTATCCATAGATAACCCAGTTTCTTTAAAAGTAACAAAATGAATAGGTAGAAGCTCAAACCAACCATTTTTAGCTATAATGCCGAGAAAAACTGGCGCATATCCATCGAGATTGTAATCAACCAAAAAGTTCATCAAATCTTACTCATATGTTTAGCTTTTTGTTCTTCGAGTTTTTTCCAGAGTTCTTCTTGTTGGGGTTTGTGAGGTATTTTAGTAATACGAGCAAAATGCTCTTGATTACGCTCTTCCCAATACTGGCGAATTTCTTCTCTAGTTTTTAGAACTTCTTGATATTCTCTTTCTACCTCGGAGCGGTTTACTTCAATATAAGATAAAGCAGTATCAATTTGTCGCTCTGTGAGGTTAAATTTATCGCGGATAAGCTTTGGTGGATATTCAACTTTTAGCAAGTCCATCACATCATAAAGGGTGATTCTAGTACCTGAAATGGTTAATCCCCTCTCTGTACGCATAATTTTTGACTGTTCGTTAAAAGCTGTAGCCATGTTGATTACTTGTCAATAATTTACATTCATCTAAAATATTAGTAACTACTAACCATTTTATCGAAGGGGATAAGCCTTTACCGATTAACAAGGGATTATTGGTAATGGTTGCGTTCGTCATATATGAGATATTGCGGTTAATATCGTATATCTCTTTACCGTAAAGCTTTATGAGTAGAGAGTGTAGAAGTTGAGATGTTGGGATAACCAAAATTTAGAATGACCGAGATTGTTTTAAAATATGATAGCTTCTTATTATTAGACGGGCAAACTATATGTAAGTAGATTACTAGGTTACTTAACTTTAATGAATCAGCGCAATCCAACTTTGCCTAGATTTCGGATTTATGGAGAAATTGCCGAATTTGAAACTGAACGTCATCTAGAATGGTTCTTTTGGGATACGGTTCTTATAAAGATTGGGCTTACACCTCTAAAAAGACAATATACTTGCAGAAATGGAATCTGTGACATTTTAGCTAAAGGAACTGAGAACCAACTTGTAATAATTGAGTTAAAAAATACTCAAGATTCTCATGTTATCGAGCAAGTCACTGCCTACTTCGATGCTCTTAAAGAGGAACAGCCTTTTGCCGAAGAGATTGATTACACTAAACCAATTGATTTGTATGCTGTTTGTCCGAGCTATAATAATCGAACTGAACTAATTTTAAAATATCACAAGCTTGACTTAACACTCCTTTGCTATACACTCAAAAGGAATAGTCAGAGCTTTGACTTTATTCTATATCAGTGGTTTACAAAAATAGAAATAGTCGTAATTAAGATACCATTAGCCACTACAATTCCGTCTCTATTCAATCTTCCCGACCCACCAAAGTCTTTTGTCGATCTTTTAGGAAAATCCTCAGAAGATGAGAAAAAATGGATTACTCAAGTTCGCGATCGAATTTACCAATTTTCTCAAGAATTTAACTATAAAATTTATGAAAAACCTTATGGTAAGTGGACTCGATTTGAGCGCAACAAAAAAAATCCTATTGCTGAAGTAGGTTGGGACAATAAAAGAGATAGCCTTGCCATATATTTATGGCTTCCTTTTACAACTATCAATGGGCGTTGGAATATGAGGATGAGAGGAGGACGAGAAGAAAATTATAATAGAACTGCCATGATGAGACTTTGGTTAATTGATGGCATCGTTACGTATGTTGGTTACATACATAATGGTCGCAAAAGCTGGTTGATTTTTACTAGTGATGAATTAGAAAATGAGAGATTTTCTCTGCCTAGTAAATTAAAAAAACAAAAATGGAGTGGAAATGCTCGCTACTGGAAAGGGCTAGCCATGCCTACAGATTTTTACCTAGAAACAATGGGAATTTCTAATAATTCATATTCTTTAGATTTTTTTGTAGAATTGGCATTAAAACACTCGCTTCATAGACAAAAGAAAAGTTAGTTATAAATTCATTAAATAATTTTAAATTCGAGTCTGTTTGACTGATTTCAATAAATCCTGCATTTTTGAGTTGTTTGATAACTTGTTTTGCTGTTAATCTTTGCCAATGCGATCTGTAGGATGTATGGGAAAAGTAATCGCACTAACCGATTGAATAACTTACTATCTTGCTATTACTAGACATACTAATGGGATGAAAGCGATCGCACTAATTTTTTCAATAGGCGATCGCTGCATACAAAGAATTTAAACATTGACAAATACCCTAAAATGAAACAAAAAGAGCTTACATTAAATCATTACTATGACTAAAATATCTGTCAATTCTCAAATTCATTTTGGCAAACCATGTATAGCTGGAACAAGAATTACAGTACAAAGTGTTTTAGAGCTTCTCAACGAAGGATTATCTTTTGATGATATTATTCGAGACTATTATCCCGATTTAGAAATAGAAGATATCAAAGCTTGTTTGCAATATGCTATTGCTTTAATCTCCGCAGAAGAAATTAATTTAGTCTCTGCTTAATGGTTAAATGTACTATTAGCCTATAATCAGAAATAAAAACCAAAGATAACAATGATAGAAATTGTATTTTTAGTAGAAGACGATCCTGATGGAGGCTATACAGCGAGGGCTTTGGGCGAATCTATCTTTACTCAAGCAAAAGATATCGAAAGCCTTAAAGAAATGATTCGTGATGCGGTAGATTGTCATTTTGAAGCAGAAGAAAAACCCAAAATAATTCGCTTACATATTGTTCGCGATGAGGTTATTGCTTCGTGAAGTTACCACGAGATATATCGGGCAAAGATTTAATTAAGGCTCTTTCACGTCTTGACTATGAAGTCACTCGTCAAACAGGTAGTCATATCAGATTAACAACTCAAAGAAACGGAAAGCATAGTGTTACTGTACCTGCACACGATCCAATCAAAATAGGAACTCTCAATGCTATCCTAAGAGGTATTGGCGAACATCACAAACTAAATCGTGATGAATTGATAAAAGTTTTGTTTTAATAAGATTCAATATAATGCGATCGCACTAACCAATCAAACATCTCAGGCCAAAGCGATCGCTATACTATCCATGATAAAATAAATGTGATTACTATGTAATTACATTCCATGAAGACAAAAATTATTTCTATTGGTAATTCTCAAGGTATCAGAATACCCAAAGCCATCATCGAACAGTGTGGATTTAATAATTCTGTAGAAATGGAAGTAATAGACGGTAGCTTAGTTTTAACTCCTATTAAAAATATCAGAGAAGGTTGGGAAGAATTTTTTCAAGAAATGGCTGCTAATGGTGATGATGAATTATTAATAGATGATGCCATTCCAACGGTAGAAGATGAGTATTGGGAATGGTAGCAAGAGGAGAAATTTATCTAATTAATTTAGACCCCACAATTAGTTCAGAAATACAAAAAACTCGACCTTGTGTCATAGTTTCTCCTGATGAAATGAATAAATATATTCGTACAGTAATCATTGCACCAATGACGACAAAGCTACGAAGTTACAAAAGTAGAATCGAGATTGAGTTTAAAGGCAAAAAGGGACAGGTCATGTTAGACCAATTGCGAACGGTTGATAAACAACGTTTGGTAACAAAACAGGGAAAATTATCATCAGAAGATATTAAAAAAGTTTTAGCCCTGTTACAAGAAATGTTTACTTATTAATCATTGAAATAATATTACGCGATCGCGCTTTGCGAAGCGTTTCACGATCGCACTAACTAATTAAAAACCTTACTATACAATAAATCAGAAGTACAAAAAAACTCGACCCCGTGTAATAGTTTCAGAGATCGCTATAAAACCCCCTTTGTGACGAAACTCTCCTAACTATGAATTCTTGGTTGTGGATGTAACTTGGCTAAAATATCGCTTTCTACCTTAGCTATTTCTGCTAATCTTTTATCGACAATTTGGCGTTCAAAATAATCATTAGCTAATAACCAATACATACCATAATGGCGCGCCTCCGATGCCATCAATCCACGGTAAAATTTGGCTAATTCTGGCTCGGGACAATGTTCCCCAAGTAAGCCCAAACGCTCGTGAGAACGAGCTTCAATTAAAGCAGATACTAACAAAGAGTCTAATAATCTTTGGGGTTCATGATGGCTAATTTCGGCTTTAAGTTTAGCACCATAAGGAGGAGAATTAAGAGGTGCTAGAGGAATACCTTTTTTTTCTAACCATTGATTGACTTGTTCAAAATGCTCTAATTCTTCTTTGGCGATCGCGGTTAACTGACGTACTAGTTTATGATAAGAAGGATAGCGAAACATCATATTAATTGCTACCCCTGCTGCTTTGCGTTCGCAGTGAGAGTGATCTAATAAAATTGTATCTAAATTGGCGATCGCTTGTTCTATCCAGGCTTGGCTGGTAGGCTGCTGCAAAATTTTGATGGTGACTGTTGTTCCTAAAGACACTATGTCAATTCTTCCTGTTATTGTTAACCTGACGGGCGGGTTCAGCCCCTCACCTATTTAAGTATTTTTAGACTATTATGTAATTCGAGTGCCAGATCGTCCAAATTTAAAGCAAGAGATTATGGCTATTTAGAAAAATATGGGGAATACTAAGAATAAACAAAATAATAAACAAAATAATTACTATTTTATTTTAACTATCTAAAAAAAATAATTAAATTAACAGTAACAGTTGCCCAAAAACGCAGAAAAGAATTAATATGAACCATCGACGAATCATTATTGGTGACGTTCATGGTCACTACGATGCCTTAATGGCTCTACTAGATGCAGTTTCACCCCAAAATCAAGACCAAGTTTATTTTTTAGGGGACTTGATCGATCGAGGCCCCAAAAGTGCTGAGGTAGTCAACTTCGTCATGAGAAGTAACTTCAAATGCCTTCGGGGAAATCATGAAGAAATGCTTTTAGATGTAGTTGGTAGTGGGCAGGTTTCCGTAGATTTATATCAAGGATGGCTTTATAGTGGCGGTCATGCTACTGTTGCTAGCTACAATAATAAAATCCCCCAAGAACATATTGATTGGATGAAAAGCCTACCAACCTATCTAGATTTAGGTGATATTTGGTTGGTTCATGCTGGCGTTAGTCCCCAATTACCCCTCGAAAAACAAACCTCAGAACAGTTTTGCTGGATTAGAGATGAGTTTCACTGTGCCAAAGAACCCTATTTCCCAGATAAGTTGATTATTACTGGTCATACTATTACCTTCACTTTTCCAGGTGTTCATCCAGGACAAATAGCTGCTGGCCCTGGTTGGTTGGGAATTGAAACAGGAGCTTACCATCATAATAGCGGTTGGCTAACTGCATTCGATGTTACTCAGGGGAAAGTATATCAAATGAATACTCAAAATGGTTGTTTTCGAGCTATGCCTCTCAAAAAAGCGATCGCTAATGTAGACATAGCACGAATCGTCCCCAGAAAAGCCCGTAAAAGAGCTTAATACTTAATATTCACGCTCAAGCGAGTCAAAATTAATACCTCAAAGAAGTTTTAAGGTTCAGCTAGTTCGGAAATAGTTTTAGCTAAATCAAAATCTTTCTGGGTAATTCCTCCTGCATCATGGGTAGTAAGCTCGATTGTAACTTTATTGTAAGAAATAGCAATATCTGGATGATGTCCTGCTTTCTCTGCGGGTTCGACTAGTTTATTCACAAAATCGATCGCAGCCACAAAATCTTGAAACTTAAACATACGGTGGATAGTTTCGCCATCAGTTTTCCAATCTGGTAATGTCTCTAGTTTTTCTGCTATTTGAGTTTGATTGAGTACCATAGAATTTGCTCGAACTTGTTGATTAAAATTGCTATTTGCCATCAAAACAACAACGACTGTAGCAACTATTAATAATGCTATCGGTTTAACCAGTTTTTGCAACATAATCCTATTTTCAAATTATTCTGCTTATCTATTTTCCTCCTGCTCAAACAAATAGTAGGAGTAAATAGCTATTTACTCCTACTAAAAAAATTATTTTATGTAATTTAACTAAATTACATTCACAAATTATGCTCTAGATACTAGAAGCGGAATTAGAGGAAGAAGATTCATTTTCATCTTCTCCAGTCTTAGTATTTTTGCTAGTGTTGTACCTTTTACTCTTTCCAGAGTAGCGAGAAGTTGATTTACGGAATTTTCGAGCATTTAGTTTGTTACGTTCGGCTTTTTCTTTTTTAGCATTACGGCGTTTAGACATTACAATTCCTCATTAAGACAATAAAACGCTTCTAGGAAAGCTCTAGTTTACTAAATCAAAGTTTTGTAGAGATACAAAGTTTTGGAGCAAAGCTCTTCTATACCAAAGGATAAAAATCTGCTTGCACTGAATTTGAATTTTATCTTTTATCTTTATTTTTGACAATCCTACTCCCATTTTTAGATCCCAAAATATATTGACAAATGATGACAAAAAAAATACACTAGGAGGATTAATCTTGCCAAAGACGACGACGGCTTGCACCATTAAGACGTTGATGAGTATCTTTTAAAAGTTTGGGTATATCTAAGTTTTCTGGACAACGAGATAAACAATCTCCACAGCTAGTACATCGATCGCCTTTTTTGCCTGGAAACCAATGACCTGCATTTTCTAACATCCGATAACGATACTGACCATAATCTGTCATGTCATAGGCAACAGTTAGATTTCGCAAACGCAGAATTTCGGGAATATTAATGGTTTCAGGACAAGGAAGACATTGATAACATTGACGACATAGATCGGTATTTAAAGCTGCTTGTTGATGAAGTTCCAACTTGTGAAATATGGCTTGTTCTTGAGTAGTGAGAGGATAATCTCGATCTGCCACTTGTAGAGGGGTTAATAATTCTTGGGGATTAGCTGCACCGATACTAAGAGTAGTAATCCGTCGATCGCTTAATAAAAAACGATAGCTTAACTCTAAAGGAGAAAAAGGCTCACATAATTTTTTTAGGGTTTGAGACGGGGTATAAAGTTTTCCGCCTTTATCTCCAGGAGAAATAATAAACACCCCCATATCTTTTGCTCGCGCTAGAGCGATCGCGGGTTCATTACGCTGCCAAAAGTAATAATAGTGAAGATTAACAAAAGAAAATAAATTAGTCTTAATTGTTGCTAAGATTAACTCTAAAGCTCCATGGGTAGAAAAACCCAAATGGCGTATTTTCCCCGCCTTCATTGCTGTATCTATAGCGGGAAAACAACCGCGATCGCTACTTACCCAATCTAAATGTTGCCAGGTATTAATACCGTGGATGGCCAAACAATCTAGATAATCTAATTGTAATCTAGACAAAGATTCGTCAATCCACTTACTCATTTGTTTGGCATCAGGCGTAGGTGACAGCTTGGTGGTAATACAGATTTCTTCTCTTGGTTTAGCAAGTCTGGTTTTCAGGGTTTGACCTAAATACACCTCACTCTGACCATAACCTCTGGCAGTTTCTAAATGATTAATACCTAGCTCGATAGCTCGGGCGATGGTTTTTTCTGCTACTTGAGAATTGGTTAAACAACGCATTGTTCCCAAAGAAAAAACAGACAATTGCCAATTAGTTTTGCCAAATCGCCGATATTGCATAACTATGATGTTGTGCTATTTATTAAGACAAGTCTCGGTAAATTCGAGTAGTTATTCAAAATTACTTAACTAGTCGTTACCCAAACCACCTCCACGCTTAATCAAATCTTCTGGTCTAAGGTTAGACACAAATTCTTTAAATGCTTGACGTTCTTCCTCGTCCGCATCTCGATCTACAGGAATAGAGGCATCAGCAACTACTTCTTCCATCACCCAAATAGGACTATCTGTCCTCAAAGCAATAGCGATCGCATCACTAGGGCGACAATCAACTTCTTTTTTGACTCCTGCCTGACTCAAACAGAGAATGGCGTAAAAAGTATTGTCTTTTAGGGCATGAATAATGATTTTTTCAAGATTCATATCCCAAACATCAAAAATATTAACCATCAAATCGTGGGTTAAAGGGCGAGGTACTGGTTGTTTTTCCAGCGCGTTAATAATTGCTCTTGCTTGATCTTGTCCGATAAAAATCGGTAATGCTCTACGTTCAGAAGCATCTTTTAATAAGACGATAGGAGTACGGTGAACGGCATCTAAAGCAATGCCAGCGACTTTCATTTCTATCATGGGTTTAGTTTTTTAAAGTAAGATCGGCAGGAATTATTGGTCACATACAATTAACCAAGATAAATACTTATACTCAAACCTAGGATATGTTTAATCCTAAACATCATAACTAGTAAAAATACTCGATCTATTTGATACTAGAGATGATATTTAATCTCAGTATGCCCTAATTTATCTTTATTGCCCTGCTGTTCTAGAAAAAATTAAAGTCCTATAATAAAAAGCTAGCATTTTCCGTAAGCATTGTCTTGTCAAGATTTTTGCTGTGTGAGGATCGAGGGGGACTTGTTTAAACTATCTTTAAAATCTTATTTTTGTCGTTTAATTATGTTTACAGGTTTAATACAAGGAATTGGAACAATTCAGAGCCAAGAGCGAGATCGCCTGAGAATTAGAATCATTAACGATAGTGCTGCCATGATTTTGTCAGATTTAGCGATCGGCGATAGTGTGGCTGTAGATGGAGTATGCTTAACCGTCGAAGAAATTGTCTCCAATGCTTTTTGGGCAACAGTTTCTCCTGAAACTTTAAGTCGGAGTACTCTGGGCAAGAGAACTATGGCAGCAGCCTACGTTAATTTGGAAACATCTTTGAGGGTAGGAAGTAAAATCGGTGGACATTTTGTGACGGGTCATGTAGACGGTATTGGTTGTTTATCCCAATCTATAGCTACAGAAAAAGCATGGGAGATGAAGTTTGCTCCACCCTCTACAATGGAAGAGCAATGGCAAGCTCATCTAGGTCGATACTTAGTTCCTAAAGGTAGCATTGCCATCAATGGAATTAGTTTAACTGTGGCCAATTGTGCAGATGATGGTAGTTGGTTTACAGTTGCAGTTATTCCTCACACTTATGCTGAAACTAATTTATGTCATCTTCAACCAGGATATCTAGTCAATATAGAAAGCGATGTTTTAGGAAAATACGTAGATAAATTAATTGCTCATCGCTTACCTTCTTCTACTATCGATCGAGGACAAGAGATCGGTCTGGCTTTTCTTGCCGAGAATGGATATGTTTAAAACTCAGCATTGAATAGATATTAGCAAATATAGCGTATCGCAATTTAATGAGATAGGCTAAAACCTCGGGTTTTTGTTGATGCTTGATGGAAGTGGAGCTTAGTTATTTGAAAAAAGCTATATCTCAGATTTTTATGATTATTCTCGTAGAAGCAAAATAACTAAACTTACCAAGATTGCTAAAACTGAAAAAAAAAGCTTAAAGCTCGGATTAGAGAAGACTTGATGATAGTCTATTTTTCGCTGCGTGTTTTTCAATAGTACTTCTAGATAATTTATTCTCTATCTGATAATATTATTCTACTCATATCTACTTAAAAAATTTTTCGTAGGCAGACCGATCTATAAAGATTAGTTAATCTAGTATTCACAAGTAATCTCAGAACAATTACATAAACTTTATGGAAATAGAGCATTTTCACTTATATACTGTACTTAAGTGATTCAAGAATTAACGAATATTAAACAACTACTAAACTAATTTATAGCTTCATGGACAATATCAGTAATTATTTAAATTTCATTCAACAAGAAATCGTTGCAGAGGAAAAAACTGTTAAAGTTGCTCGACTAATCATTTTATTAATTAAAATCGAAAACGAATTAAATACAGTAAAAAATACCCTAGACAAACTTCAAAAAAACGGTGGAGTTAGCAATAGTTCTAATTCTAAAAGTACAGTAGAAAAAAAATTAGCCACAGTGGAAACACTCTTGGAAAAAATTCGCAAAGCAAGACTAAACCTTAATTATTATTTTATTTAAGCTTTAATTTTAATAAGTAAGATTAACTAGCACTTTATAGTGTCATATAAATAAATATAGACTATTAAACGAGATTCTTCTGGATGTAATTCTAGAAGATTTTTTTTATAATTAGCAGTACACTGCCACGTCCGTCATAATTTATGACACAAAATTCAACTTGGTTAGGAATAGATCCTGGGTTAGCAATAGTGGGTTGGGCATTTTTAGAAGAGTTTCAAGTTGCCAATGCCAAGTTACTCGATTATGGCACGATCGAAACTAGTAAACAATTGACGACACCAGAAAGACTTGTCGAAATTGAACGGGATATTGTAGAATTGATTGACGAGCTACAACCTAGTGCGATCGCGATCGAAATGCCTTTTTTTGGAAGAAGCATTAAAGCAGCAGGTGGAGTACTTCAAGCTTTTGGCGTAATTAATTTAGTATGTTACCGAGAAATAGGAATTTTGCCTGTCTATCTACATCAATCTAGTTGGAAATGTCATCTCGGTTATGGCAAAGCTGATAAACAAGAAGTGGCTAGCATGATTCAAGTTCTATTTGACTTAGAAACTTTACCCATTGATGACAGTGTTGATGCTATTGGGATTGGATATGCGGGTTTGTGTGGAGTCAGAAATAATATTAAATAAAATTTTTAGCACGATAATTTAAACAAAAAAACGATCGCTTGGATAATTAAAGCGATCGTCGATCCGATTAATAGACTTTTTTCGGTTACTATTTAACTTACTAACATAATTTCCCAGAACTTAATATTTACTCGAACAGTAAACTAAATAGTACGATTTTTGTGATTTGAGTATAATTAATTGTTTTTAGAAATAATAGGCTTTGAAACCTATTAAGTTTTATGACTTTATTTTAAATTAAGCGGTTAAACTTGAATCTATTTCTGTTAATCTTACTCCATTAGATTCTTTGTGGACTATTTGAGCATCTTGTTCGGACTTTTTGAAATCTACGGTAAACAGTTCATGTAATTTATAGAAGCGATCGACTGAGCTATATCTTTTCATTACTTATTTCTCCTGTTTTTTTATTCTATAGCATCTAAGCTAAAGCAAAAAAGTAACTATTTAGGGACAAAAAAGTAAAAAAAAAGATATCGAAAAATCGTGATATTTATCGATTAAAATCATACAAATTGTTAAACGCTAAAAGCTTTTAGCTAAAAGTTTTACGGCAATTGTTAACGAACATTGAGGGGATAAATGTAATAAATTTAACAATTAAATCAATCGATCTAAATCTAAAATAAAAATTGTTACAGATGGACTATTTTCTTTGGTAATTAAGGTAACATGACTGGCAATTTCTAGAGTATCAGAATGACGATAGGAAGCAGGCAGAAGACGAATTTGAGATAGAGGAACATCAATTAAAATTGGCATTTTTGATACTAAAATACCTATGGATTCACCAAGAATATCTTTTGTAATAATAAAGTAGCCATTAAAATTATTTCGTTCGATTTGACTGTGTTTAAATAACTTATGTTCGAGATCGACTATGGTTACTTCTCGATTATCTAAATGGGTAAGATTAATATGACTCAGTCCACTTCCGTATACCGAAGTGTATTTAACAACCTTTTTGACTTGTTCGATCGCTAATGCCAGAGTAAGTTTACCCACTTCAAACACCACTAGTTTGAGTAAAGAGTTAGCAGTAGAAGGAACGATCTCTTCAGAACGATTTTGAAACTGAGAATTAGTAAACATAGATGATTTCTAGTTGAACATCGGAAAATAGCTAGATTCAGTTATGAGTTTCCATAATTTTTTGAATTTCTTGTAACAGGTTTTCTTCTACATAAGGTTTAGTAAAAAAAGCAACTGCTCCTAACTGAGTACTGAGGTTACGATGTTTTTCACTGCTACGAGAAGAAAGCATAGCTACAGGGATTTGCGATATTTTGCTATCTTGACGATGAGCATCAAGAAATTCAAAACCATTCATCATGGGCATTTCGATATCACAAATAATCAGATTTACTTGAGGATTTTGTTGGAGTTGTTCTAAGGCTTCTTGCCCATGGCGTGCTTGTAATACTCGATAGTTTTTCTTTTCTAAACTCAGAGTCATCGTTTTTCGTAAAGCAGAAGAATCATCAATAATCAAAATAGTCGCCCCCGATATTGTTTTTGGTTTAAATCGAGAACTAGCTTCAGATTTATTATTTTTTTGAGCTAAGATATTCTTCAGTTCGCCAATAAACTCTTGTTCGATAAAGGGTTTGGTAAAGTAGGCATCAGCCCCTAACTGTTTGGCCAAACTGCGGTGTTTTCCTCCACTGCGAGAGGTAAGCATTACTACAGGAATTTGAATTAATAAGTTATCACGACGACGAACACCAAGAAATTCAAACCCGTTCATATTCGGCATCTCAATATCACAAATAATTAAATCGATATCAGAATGATTTTTTAATTGCTCTAAAGCTTCTCGCCCATCAACCGCTTGTAATACCTGGTAGCCTTGTTTTTCTAGACTTAAAGCCATAGTTTTTCTTAAGGCAGTAGAGTCGTCAACTACTAGGATGGTAGGTATTTTAACTGTTTGACTCGATTTAGTTTGGCTCTGATTATCTGCTGCCTCTGACTCCGCATCATCTGATAACTCTGATAAAGGAAGAGTCTCTAAATTATTTTCTGTTTGAGTTTTATTTATGCCTAAAACTTCGTTAATCAAGACAATGCCGTCGATTACTGGAAGTATTGTTCCATCCCCTAAAATGGTACAGCCATAAGTATATTTAGGAGGACTTATTGCGTTCCCAAAGGGTTTAATTACAGATTCTTGCTCGGTAATTAGTTTGTCAACTTCGAGAGCAAACAATTTTTGTCCTAAACGTAACAAGAGCAAAGGTAATGCCCAGTCAGCAGGAGGCGTAACCGTATCAAAAATTTTACTCCGCAAACCTGCTGAATAAATCACACAGTTATATCTGAGTAATTCTCTGACAGCGTAAATGGGAACTAATTGATTATTCCAAAATAAAAATCGCTGTCTTCGAGATTTTTGCAGTTGGCTAGATTTAGGAATAATAATTTCTGCAATACTATCGGAAGGTATGGCAAAGGCGGTTGAACCGATAGAGCATACTAGGAGCTTGGCAATTGTTAGAGTAAGCGGTAATTGAAGCGTGAAAATTGTTCCTTTGCCAGGAGTAGAATCTACCTCAATTTTTCCTTTGAGCGATCGCAGTTGAGAGCGAACTACATCCATCCCGACACCACGCCCAGATAATTCACTTACTTTATCCGCCGTGGAAAATCCTGGCTCAAAAATTAAGTCTAATAATTCCTTTCTGGTAGCCATTTGGGCTTGTTCTAAGGTTAACAAATCTTGTTCGATCGCTTTTTGGGCAATTTTCTTGAGATTCAAGCCATTACCATCATCTTGAACTTCGATAACAGTACGATCTCCCTGATAGTAGGCACGAATGGTAATTTGCCCTTTCTCTGGTTTGCCCTGCTGACGGCGAACTTCGGGTTGTTCAATGCCATGATCGAAGGCATTACGCAGTAAGTGCATTAGTGGATCGTAAAGCTTTTCTAACACTGCTTTATCAACTAATACCCCAGTACCAGTCATTTTTAAAGCCACGAGTTTTTGATACTTCTGAGACAAATCCCGCAACATTCGCGGAAAACGTTGCATAATTTGGTCTAGAGGTAACATTCTTGCCCACATCAACTCATTTCTCATTTGCCCCAGCATCTGACGTTGTTGCTTAATACTCAGGTTAGATTGTCTGGCAAATAAAGAAATATCTTCAACTCCTTCCTCCAACTGCATTATTTCTTCCGATACTTTCTGGAGTAAAGTATAGAAGCGACTGTAACGATCCATTTCTAAGGAATCGAACTCGGTTTGATGCTGGTTAGAAACAGCAAAATAATTATTTTCACTTCTTTCTGATTCAACCAACATTCGATCGGAAAATTCCCGTAGCCTTACTGTAACTTTGTGAAAGCGAGTAAACTTATTAACTAATTCTTCGACCTTTTGCTGTAATTGTTCATTTTTTAGAGAGAGACTGTTGCGGTTAATTACTAATTCGCCAATGAGATTATTCATTCTCTCCAGACGCTCTAGATCGATTTTGACGGTTAGATTAGTTATTTTTTCGTCACGATCTTGAGGCGATTTGACTTTATTTTTGGCAGATTTGGGTGGTATTTCTGGTGGTTGGGATGTAGATACAGGAGCAAGATTACCTTGTAAAGGTGGCAGGCGATCGAAAACTGTTTCAATAGATTCGATCGCTTCGTCTAGATTGAGGGGTTGTGGTATTTCTGGTTGTTGTGGTTCTTTAAATTCTTGCGCTTCAACTGACGAAGTCGAAGCAGGCTCCGTCTTCTCAAGGCGGAGTACCTTCGACTCGGCAGACAGATCCACTGAATTATTTAAACTCTCACCAAAAACATCATCTAAAGGGATAGTTTCTGTATTTGATTCATTATCTACAGGAGTTGATTCTGCTGCTGGATTAAGCTCTAAACTCTCGCCAAAGATATCGTCCAAAGGAATGATTTCTGTATCGGATTCATTATTTACAGGAATTGATTCGTCTGCTGGATTAAGCTCTAAACTCTCACCAAAGATATCGTCTAAAGGAATAATTTCTGCATCGGATTCATTATCTAAATCGTCACCAAAAATATTCTCCAGAGAGAAAACATCATCTACTTCTGTACCTTCAGTGAAAGCTGAGGTTAATTCTGGGGATTGAGAAAGAGCTAGTAGAGCAGCAGAAGGTTCTCCTCCTCGTTGACGATCGCCAGCTAAAACCAAATCTCTTGCTTGCTGACAATCTGCTAACATTAACTTGGCTATTTCTAATGCTTGTTCTGGATGATTCTTAACAGCATCAAGAGTAGCTTGAGTAATTTCAGCAAATCCAGGTAGATTAAATAACTCAGCAAATCCCGCAAATAGCTCGGCTTGGGTTTTTACTTCTTGGACAATATTGTAATGATTGGGGTTGGCTATTACCTCAGTTAAATGTTCGATCGCTTGAGCAACATCTATCTCAAAAATCGAAGATACTACATCTATGCCTAAATCGGCAGAGGTGGGAATATACTTATCTGCTTCTTTTAGCGCATCTCCTAATAAATCTTCTAATTGCTCAAAAATAGGTTCGGCAGTAACCAAAGCCGATTCAGAATCGAAACTTCCTGTCTCTATTTGTTTGGTAAGGGGATAGCGAAGACAATCATAAGCTTGTAATAGTAAACTTTCTAATTCGGAGTTAAATTCGACTTTATCGCTATAAAGAGCCTTAAAAAAATCCTCCAAACGATGAGCCAGAATTTTAATTGCTTCTAGATCGATACTTGCTGCTCCCCCTTTAAGAGAATGAGCAGCCCTCATTAACTCATGAACTTGATTGGTACTACGATCTTCACTAAGACTTAGTAAACCAGTTTCGAGGGTTTGTAGCAGTTCTCGTGCTTCTTCAATGAAAAACTGATAGGCTCGATCGCGAATATCAGAGTTAAGAGACATGATTGATTAGGTAGTAGGTAATAAGTAGCAAGTAATAAGTAATAAGTAAAAATTAAGTTTTAAATTGTCCGATACCTGCTTGTAATTTCTCAGCAGTTTGACGTAATTCCTTAATTGAAGTCGATACTCGATTAGCCGATTGAGAATTTTCTTCGGCGATCGTGGCTACATTGGCGATGGTTTCCCCAACTAATTCGGAGGTTTCTGCTTGGACGATAGCAGCTTGGGCAATTTCCCGTACTAATTGACTAATTTCACCACTAGCAGCAGTCACTGCGGTTAAACTCTGACGAGTTTGCTGCACCAACTGAGTACCTGCCTCTACTTGTTGGATTCCTAAATTCATGGCTTCGACTACATCATTGGTTTCTAATTGAATTTTGGTAACTAAATTCTCAATTTCTGCGGTTGCTTCAGCAGATTGGGCAGCAAGAGAACGAACTTCATCGGCAATGACAGCAAAGCCTTTTCCTTGTTCTCCTGCTCTTGCTGCTTCGATCGAGGCTTTAAGAGCAAGCAAATGAGTTTGAGCAGCAAAACGACCAATCAAATTGACAGCTTGAGAAATAGTTTGAGATGACTCTCCTAATTGTTTAACTTTTTGAGCAGCCTCATTTACTGTTGTTTGAATGGTATGAATTTCTGCTACTGTTTGGTCCATTGAGCGATCTCCATTTGCAATATTTTGATTGGCATTTTGGACTACAGCTTCCGCTTGAGCAGCATTGGCAGAAACCGCCTTAATTGATTCACTCATTTTCTGAATTTGAATCATACTGGTGGCAATTTCTGCTGCTTGTTTTACTGCTTCTTGGGCTAATTTGCCGATGGCTTGTTCATTTTCGCTAGTATTAGCTTGTACTTCTAAAGAAACATTTTTTACCTGAACAACAATTTTTTGCAGACTTTCAATGGCTGAGTTATAAGAATCAGCGATCGTCCCGATTTCGTCTTCTTTAACTTGAGCGCGGATAGTTAAATCCCCCTGACTGACTGGGTCTACTTCCATCAGTAGTTGTAAAGCTCTTTTTTGGATATACTCTTTAGCTTGTTTTTCTTTTTCTTCTGTTAGTTTTATTTGCTCTAAAAAGCTAGTTTGCTCAAAAGCAAAACTAATTTGAATGGCTATTTGTGTCAACCAATCAATTTCGGTAGTTTGCCAGGGAGTGGGGGCAGCACATTGATGAACGATTAGCAAACCGTCGAGTTTACTTTTAACGAAAACTGGGATAATGAGAATAGCTTTAACGGCAAAAGACTCGATTTGTTGATGATAAGAGTCGGTTACATCAGTTTGAGCTAAATTATCGATCGCAGTAATCTGCCCTTGTTCGTATTTGTCAATATACTCCTTGGTAAAACAGGAGTCTTTAAGTTCTGCCCCTAAAGCAGAGGGATAGTCAGCAACTACAGATTCAGCAATCACAGAAGTTTGACGGGGCGTACAAGCCCCGACGGACATCTCACGGTGCGGAGTACGACTCCGCACCCGTGTCCTCCCCTTCGAGGGCAGGGTCAGCCCCTCACCATTGCCCTCCCATTGGCAATAGATGACCCTATCTTTCCCCAAAACTTTTCTAACATCTGTGACTACTGTCGCCAAAATTTCGTTTTTTTCCAGTTTTTTTTGAATTTTTTGACTGATTTCTTGTAGTTTTTTAGCCTGTTCTATTTTTTTCTGTTCTTGTCCTAATAATTCTTTAACCTGAGTAATTAGATTATTCAGACTGTTAGCTAGAATTTCTATTTCAACAGTTCCCAAAGATGGAGCTTGAACGTCTAAATTTCCTGCTGCTGCTTGTTCGGCGATAGTAGCCAAATTAACTAAAGGTTTAGAGATTTGATGAGATAGAGAAGAGACGATCGCCGTTGCCACTAAACTCACTAAAACTACATTAAGAATTAATAGAGGAATTAATTCACTACCAGCCTTTGCCAAATCTCGATTATCGATAGATACAACTACTACCCAATTACGTTTGGGAATTAATAGCAGTTTGTAATATCTATTTTGATAAACAAAACCCGCAATGATGTGTCGAGCAAAATCAACATTGTCGAGCTTCAATTGTTTGAGAGAAAATTTTTGTTTTAAGTCTTTTTCTAACGCTTCTGCCTGTTGCTGCTGTTTGCTTAAGATTAAATCGGCGATAGCAGCAATATTACTCCCACCAACAATTTCTTGCGCTTGAATTGCTCCTTGAGGGGTAAATGTTGTAATTACACTATTAACTTCAGGGACAATAATTTGTACTACCTGAGAATCCTCTAACCCCGAACTTAAAAGATTATCTGTTAACGAATCGAAGTAATTTTCAGGAAGTAATGCTTTAATTACTCCTAAAAACTCTCCCGAATTAGGATCGTTAATGGCTTGTACTAATTCAAACCCGATCGCTTGGGCTGATTCATCAAAATCAGGAATATTTAACCATTGAGTTTGATTTTTCCCTTGCTGCCACCAGATTTCATCTCTCTGCACAAAGTCTGAGGTGGGTTGATTGTAGGCAAGATTAAATCCGTAGCTGTCAGTATAAAATATCTCTGCTAGGTCTGAAACTTCGGCAATTTGACGCAGATAGTTGTTTAATTCTTGGTTCGGTGTTAATAACTTGCTTGCACTAAACTTTTGTTCTAATTCGTCAATAGATAATTTATCCAGACCTAAATTTTGAACTTTTTGGCGACTAGTACGTAGGGAATTAAGAACTTGAGGATCGCTAGCTATTACTTGAGAAATTTTATAGGCGTTGTCTAGTAATTGCGTGAAGGTGTCTTTGGCTAAAATCCCTTTATTAGCTAATTGCCCTTGTGCTTCTGCTTCAGCCGTTTTGTGAATTAGATGATAACCCAAAAAACTAGAGGTCGCTAAAGTTCCAATTAGAGTTGGTAACACAATAGAAAGAAGTCTATTTTGCAGACTAACGCGCCTCAAGGGGATAATTCCTTGTCTTCCATAAGCCTTTGGAGAAGCAAACTTTCCAGTCGTAGTCTCCAAAGAAGATGATAAATTCCGTTTTTGCGGGTCTAGTTGATAAGGAGTCTGAGTCATAACAGATAGGTGGCTTCAGGAGCAAAAGGAGCATAACTTTGGGCGATCGAGCTTAAATTAGTTAGTTGATTTTAAATTTACTGACACTAACTTGTAACTCTTGGGCTACAGATAGTAATTCTTGGAAAGAGTTAGATACCTCAGTTACTTCAGAAGAAGTTTGATTCGAGATAGTTGCTACTTGAGTCATAGTATTACTAACGGTTTCTGAATCTTTAGATTGTTCTAACGTAGCGATCACGATGGCATTGACTAACTGACTGATGGTGTCGCTAACTTTGGCAATTTGATTGAGAGAAGAACGGGTTTCATCTACTAATTTCGTTCCCATAACTACTTGTTCGGTTCCCGATTCCATAGCTGCAACAACTTCATTTGTTTCTGCTTGAATTTCTGCCACTAAAGCCTCAATATCCGCGCTTGCTTCTGCCGATTGTCTTGCCAAACTGCGGACTTCATCGGCTACAACAGCAAAGCCTCTTCCTTCTTCCCCTGCATGGGCTGCCTCGATCGAGGCATTTAGAGCAAGTAAGTTAGTTTGATCGGCAAAGCTACTAATCAGGTTGACTACCTTAGAAATCTTTTGAGAGGACTCCCCTAAGCGTTTTACCTTTTTCGCGGTTTCTGCTACTGTTTCTCTGATACTCATAAATCCTTCGACAGTTCGGTTCATCGCTACATCCCCTGCATGAACTGTCTTGGATGCTTCTTTAACCGCTAATTCTGCTGCTTCTGCATGAGTCAAGACCGCCTCGATCGATTGATTCATACCTTTAATTCTCTCTAAAGCACTAGCGATCTCGATAGTTTGTTGGAATGCACCCTGAGATAGTTCTTGAATCGAACTTTCTTTTTCCTTGGTAGTTATAGCTACTTGTTCGACAGCTATTTGCACCTGAGTAACTAATTGTCTGAGACTTTCGATCGTTGCGTTATAAGAATCGGCGATCGTTCCTATTTCATCTTCTCGTACTTGAGCGCGAATGGTTAAGTCACCCCGACTAACAGGGTCTACTTCCATCAATAGTTCTAAAGCTCGACGTTGTAATTTTTCTTTGGCTTCTTTTTCTCTCTCTTGAGCCATCTGTTGTTGTTCCAAAAGACTGGCTTTATCTAAAGCGATACTTAATTGATTTGCTACTTGAGCGAAAGTATCGATGTCGTTTTCTTGCCAATGACGAAAATCCCCACATTGATGAGCAATGAGTAACCCTCGTAACCTGTCTCTCGAAATTACGGGGACTACTAAACTAGCTTTCACCCCAAAAGGTTCTAGCTGTTGGAGATGACATTCCGTTAGTCCTGCCTCATAAATATTACTGGTGGCTTGAATTCTACCTTCTTTGTACTTTTCTACATAATCTTCAGCAAAACAAGGATCGTAAATTTCTGTTCCTAGACTGACTAGATAGCCGTCCTCAACCGATTCTGCTACGATTATTCCCTTCCAGTTGTCATCAAAAGCATAATAAATTACGCGATCGCACTTTAAGGCAATACGACTATTTTGTACCGCTACATCAAATAATTCTTGAGGTTCGAGGATTTGACTCATCTGAAAAGCTAAGTCTTTAAGTACACTAGAACGTCGAACATCTAAACGTAATTTCTCTTCGTTACTTTCTAAAGAATCTGCCATCACATTAAAGGTACTGGCAAGTAACCCTATTTCATCGGTTGTATAAATTTCTGCTCTAGCTTTGAGATTTTCCTCAGAAAAGTCTTGAGTAACTTGTTGCAGTTGTTGAATCGGTTCGGCGATCGCTTTACCCAATACTCTAGTTAGTAACCATAAAAGTAAGGTAACTATAAGACCCAGAGAAATTTGAATTAGCAGACTATGCCAAAGAACATCGTTGATAGTGTCTATAGCTGTACCATAAACAATCACTGCTACGGGTTTTCCCGAGCGATTACTTATTGCTTGAGCAGCTAAAACATAAGACTGGTTTTCGATTTGTTCTTGATTGGTAACTACTTCTCCTCGATTAGCGATCGCTGCTTCGAGAAGTGTTTCGTTTGCCAGAGGAACATTAATAGTTTCTGGCTCTCGCTCTTTGTTTGTTCCCTCTTCTTTGATTGAAGCAGCAAGATTATAAGTTTTCCTCTCGGCATCATAGGCATATACTGCACTGTAGCCTCGTTCCGCAAAAGCTTTAATACTGTTTTCAACAATAGCTAGTTTGCCATTAACAATATCTCCAGAAATTAACACCCCAATAACTCGATCGCTACCACTAGCTTTTAATGGTGTTGCGGTGTAGCGAATCAAAGCATCAGACTCACTAAATCCTTCTGGTAGGGGTGGCGACTCTTTGACTAGTTCTTGCCAGCTTACTATTTCACTCGTCTTAACTTGTTGAGGATTACTTAAAACTTGACTGACTAAACCATTAGGATCGAAAATTTCTCCCCTCCGCTCGGCATTAGCACTGAGAATAATCTTTTTATCTTGACCTACTAGCGTGGCATATTCGATATTTCTGGCTTGGATTTCATTTCTCAGGATAGATTTAACCTGACTTTGCAAACTACTAGATAAAGGCTGACCTTGAGCGTGAATTGTTGCAGCCTCAATTACTGCATTGTTATCTGACTGTCCGCGAAAGCCAAATCCCATCTGCTCGATTTTGCTATTGTATTCAATATTTGTTACGGCTAACTGAGAACTTACTGTCTTAAAAAGCTCTGAGTGAAGACTTTGACGCAGAACTATCCCTCCTGCTGCAACAACTACGGTTAGAGCAACAAAACTTAACCAGGGAATAATCCCAGTTTTTTGACTGATGGGCAGATTATAGATTTTCTTCATCAGCAGTGGAGTTTTGGAAGTTACTACTGTGCTATATATTTGAGTACTTTCACTCCCTCGATTAGAAGTTTCAGTCATAAAAATAACCTCTAAAAATGTTCATAGTTTTTCTAGTTAGTGGTTAAGCAATAAAAATAAAAATTCTGAAATAAGATAAGTAACTCAGTAAAAACAATTAAATAATCGCTGAAATAGAAAATAACCAGCTTAACCTGAGTTTTCCCAGGTGACGATACCCTAGTAACAAAGAGTAAATAAAAAGTTAGCTATTGTTTATATCTGTATACTTAGCTGCTAAATCTTTTTTTCTGCACAACTTAATAGTGAAGTGTTTAGTTAAGTATTTAAGGTTAAGACATAGCAGCAAAAATAGCATTGCCATCGAGAGTCCAAATCGTGTCTCCATTGGGCTTTAGCCAATATCCTCGTAAAAAAGGAACGAGTTCAGCGTTAACAGCAGAAGCAGGAGGCGATTGAATCACATCTGGGTTGCACCATTCAATATCCTCCACTTGAGTAATAATTAAACCAAGGCTGATTTTTTTCGTTGTTTTTGCCTGGGCATTGTGATGATTATTTTGAGACAAAACTAGAGCATTGTAGGTGGTAGCATTGATTCCCGTTTCATACCAAGAATTTAGTCCAATTAAATGCCCTAAATCTGCCATCCATAAAATTTCGCCCCGCCAATTATAAACTCCCACGATCCAAGAGGGCATTTCTGGAATTGGAACTATGTTCCCAACAGCAATTTTAAGAACTTCAGTTATTTGCTCGATGGGTAACATTAATTTAGTGTCAGGTTCAAGGCTAAATCTTAAAAATTGCTCTTCTTCATTTGTTGGTTGAAGAAGTTCCCTAGATAGGGAGAGATTTTGGCTAAGGTTAAAATCTGACACAATACATTAATGTCCTTGTATATTTACTTTAATTACCAATTAGTTCTTGCACTTTAGTCACTAATTGTTGTTGATCGATCGGTTTAGAAATATAGGCATCTGCACCTTGTTTCATCCCCCAAAATCTATCCATTTCTGTTCCTTTAGTCGAGCAGAGAATAATCGGTATAGTGTTAGTTTCTTCTTCTCCCTTTAATTGACGACAAATTTCAAAACCACTCCGCCCTGGCAAAACAACATCTAAGACAATCACATCAGGTCGAGATTGTGCTATTTTTTCTAAAGCCTCTTCTCCACTTATGGCAATCGATACATCGATACCTACTTGTTTTAAGCAACTTGTGATTATAGACCTTTCTGTAGCAGAATCATCAACTATTAAAACTGTCCCCATAGTGGTAGTCACCTCTATTTTTTAGCTAAATAATAACCGTATAAATAGTAGTTGAAATAAACAAATTTGGATAGGCACTATTTATAATTCCCGCCAATAAAATCAAACTAACATTCTGAAGTAAAATTTATTACTGCTTTTTTCAAGTAACTAGCATATTATTGTACTTTTTGTCCAATATATTTATTAATTGCCTCCAGGACGATATGTTCTTGTACTGGTTTAGTAATAAAATCTGTCGAACCTACCATTTTGGCGCGGACTCGATCGACAATGCCATCATTACCTGTCAAAATAATAATAGGAGTATGGCGAAAACAAGAAAGTGTGCGGAGTTGAGCGCAAATTTCATAGCCATTAGTGTTAGGCATAATCAAATCTAAGAAAATTAAATCTGGTTTACGACTGAGTAACATGGCGATCGCTCTCAATCCATCTTTTTCACTAGCGAATTGATATCCCGCTGTCGTAACTATCTTCTCCATCGATTGACAAATAGCAGGACTATCATCTATACAAGCAACTAAAATGCGATTAGATACGATATTATTAGATAACTTCTTGACAATAAGACTAGAAACTGGAGGAGGAATATCATCAACCTCGTTCAAGGTAACCAAACCTAACCGAACATAAGGCAAAAGAGAACGTGTTACTGTTACTAAGTCTCGCTTCATTCTGATACTTAAATCTCGCAGAGTATGTTCTCCATCAAGCAATTGACTTAAGTTTTGGTAAACTTGAGTAGAAGTTTTCTGTTTTAACAAATCTGGTTGTCGGATTACAGGAGCAAGATTCGGAGAGCGATCGGCTACTTTTGCTTGTTGCCACTCTATCCATAGTTTACTAGATTCACCGATAATTTGCTCTGGATCGATTAAAGATAATCTCGTCGATAACAAATTATCCTCGATCGATTCACAAAAAACTTCCGCTGTCTGAGTCAGATCGAATAAAACTTCAACTATTGTCGCTCTAATAATACCATCGGCTCGATCGCGAGTAATTTTGCCTCGATCGAGCCAAACGGATAAAAGTTGATATTCCCAAGAAATACGACATTCTTCAGCCGAAATTTTGGTTAATTCTTCTTGAATTTCGGGAAAATTGGCTAAAATTTGGGGACAATTAGCTGCTAAATTTCTACGCCATCGTCTCATGGGATGTACTCCTCCAGTCGCATAAACAAATCGACCTAAATAAAGATAAAATACCCAGACTAAATCCTGGGAATTGGTCATAATTATTTGACCAGTAAACTTGTTTTTTTTTAATGAGTCAAATAACTTTTTTTGTTGTACTACGGTGAAGTTTTTAATCAACGTCCGAGTATGACTCATCCCTTCCTTGGCAGCCGTCATTACAAGTTTCCCTCAATCAAAATATTTTTAGTCTGGAAATTTTAAGATCTTATTATTTTTATAATTCCCAAAACCTCAGTGGAAGTAACAATTTGACCCAGGGTAGTAGATAGTCGATTTAAGTAGATCCGATCTTGCCAACAATAGCAATCAGAGATTGTCTAATTATTTAGAGATTGTATATTTGGGCTAAACTTTGAGAATTGAATAAAAAGATTGGAGGATGGTCTATTAATTCAATAATTTGGTTACTAAGACACTGAATATTTCCCTGTTTCAAATAAGCATCGGGTAATTTTTTGAAAGCAGATTTAGCTACACGACGCATTACTGGCTGAGAATCTATAGGTAAGCCCAACAAATTTTGTGATGTTTGGGTAAGATTAATAATAATTAAATAACGCTGTTTTTCTGGATCTTCAAAAGGCGATGCGGAATTTAAATTCTCTTGGCTATTATCTACATCTGTTGTAACAGTTTTATATTCTGGTAAATCTTGAAAAATAAATTTTGCAACATCAATAACTATAATTTCTCGATCTTCATAGGCAGTAATACTAATACCTTTTTGATGAGGATCGCCATAAACCTCTTTTAAAACAATCACTTTTTGCACTGCTAAAATAGGTAAAGCAAACCATTCTTGGCGTAAGGGAAATGTAATTATTTGTTCTGTATTTTCTGTTTGCAGAGTAGCAGAACGACGAGAACGGAGAGTAGAAAAAATAGCCATAGGTACTCTAGCAACTAAATAATTAATAAAAAAAATAATTAGACTTTAAAAATATTAATAGAAGTTTCTAAATTTTGAGCAATTTTAACCGTTTCATCTAGAGAATCGCATACATTACGAGAAGCATCAGAAGTACGTTGAGATACTTTTGCAACTTCTTTCATTAATTGGCTTAATGATTGAGATGTTCGAGCCTGAGAGATAGTAGCACCCGAAATAGATTGAAGGAGACGATCGATTTGTTGAGATACTAGAACAATGCGATCGAGACTTTGTTTGGTATCTTCTACAAGTTTAGTTCCTTCTACTACTTGAGATGTTCCTAATTCCATGGCTGCAACCACATCGGCAGTTTCTTCTTGGATAATTTCGACAATTTCCTCAATTTCTTGGGTTGCTTCGGCGGATTTTATCGCTAATTCTCCTACTTCTTCAGCAACTACGGCAAAACCTCTTCCTTCTTCTCCTGCACGGGATGCTTCAATACTGGCATTGATAGCTAGCATATTAGTCTGCATTGCAATTTGGTTAATTAAAGATATTACCTTAGAAATTTCTTGAGAAGATTCCCCTAATCGTTTTACTTTCTTGGCAGTAGCAGCAACAGTTTCGCGTAATTGTAAAATACTTTTGACTGTTTGCTCGATCGCTTTTCCCCCTAACTCTGCACTTTGAGAAGCAGTCCGAGATACTTTGGCTGCTTGTTGAGCATTACTAGCTACTTCTTGAATTGAGTAGGTCATAGTTTCGAGGGCATTAAGAGTTTGTTGAATTTGTTCGGCTTGCTGTAAGGCTTCTGTCGCTACCTGCCTAATTGCATTTTCATTGTCGCCCACAGAATAATTTACTTTATTAGTAGCTTCTTTGACCTGAGTAATGAGATGGCGCAAATTTTCAATAATCGAGTTGAAAAAATCAGCTACAATACCCATCTGACTTTCAGTAATATCTACCCTAACAGTCAGATTTCCGTTGGATACTTCTTCTACATTGCCCAAAAAGTCTATCAATTCTGCTTGCAGTGCTTCATTTTGCTGACGTTCTTGTTCGGCAATTGCAATTTGAGCTTTTATTCTCTCTTCGACAGCTTTTTCTTGTTCTCTTAGTAATTGCTGAATTCGCTCTGCCATTTGGTTAATATTAATGCCAAGTCGAGCAAATTCTTGTTGTTGGGAGATTTCTATACGAGTATCTAATTCTCCTTGCCCCAATTTTTCCACCGCATTGGCAGTATCAAAGAGCGGACGAGTTAAATATTCACTCAGATAAACAGCTAAGAAAACGACTAAAAAAGTAGTCAGACTAGCTCCTATTAGTAAGATGAGACGAAATTGATTGAGGGATTCAAAAGCAACACTATAATTATTTTTAATCATTGTTCCCATTAAAGCAATTTTGTTTTCTAACTCTGCTTCGGCAGTCGATTCACGCTCATCTCGTTCATCGGCTTGTAAATCTTTGTCTTTAATGGGTATAGGAACATAGCTAATTAATTCTTGTTCATTTTCTTGTTCATTATCGTAGAGTTCTATTCCAGACACTTGAGCAGAATGTAGTTTAGATATTGCTGGAAAATATTTCCCAATTGGCTCTAATAGATGGTATTCATCATCACTATCTTCTTCGGTTTCTTCTTCTATTTCATCTGTTTCGATACCAGCAACAACAATTCCTTGACTATTTATTAGTTGCCATTCGTCACGATTTTGAGTTTGCTCCTCGAACAATTCATATATATGTTCTTCACCAATCTTTAAGCTAAGAATACCGATAACTTCCCCAGTAATGTCATCCTGAATTGGTGCAATAAACTCGATCGAAATATCTTCATTGTCGGAAGATAAACTAGGCTCATTAAAGACAATTTGTTTAGTTGTCAGAGCTTGTTGAAAAGCTTGGCTATCGCTATAGTTATCGGGTAAAGAATTATCTGACTGAGTTTGAAATAAAGGATTACCTAAAACATCAAAAAATATGATGTTGTCATAAACTTCTAGAGCATGATTATATCTATTTAAAGCTTTTTGTTTTTGAACGAGGGTAGTCAGGTTTCTTAATTCAGGATTAGTAAAAATCTGTTCTTCAGCTAAACTCATAGCCTCATGAAAGCGAACATAAAGAAAGTTAGAAAACCTTTTTGCCATCACTTGGTTACGCTGCAATTGAGCTTGGTTAACTTGTTGTTGAGTAGAGCTTTGTAAAAGAGCATAAGCAATATTGCCAACTACTGCAATGGGAAAAACGCCAATAATAAGAGCAAGTAAAGCTGTTTTAGTTTTGAGATTTAATTGTTGCCAAAAAATGTGAGGCAAAAAAGCCGTGTAATTTTGTCTATTCTTCTCTCGATTCGATTTTTCTGAAGCTGACGAAGAGCTTTGATTATGGTCACTCATAAAAATAAATACCTTAAATAATGTAATAAAAGTTATGTTTAGTGGTAATTTTTAACTGGAATGAAAAGACAAAATAGGAGCATTAACGATCGCTTCTGGGTCTAGAACAAGTAAGATCTGGTTTTCTTGTAACAAACAGCCTTGGAGATAAGGGACTAGATCTGGTGCGACATTCCCGATAGGAGATTGAATTTCTGCTGTTACGAGTCTGACTACTCCTTTGATGGCAGGAACTACTAATCCTAAAGGAATTTTATTAGCATGAATTATTACTAGAGAGTATTGTTGTAAATTAATGTCTACTGGTGGCAAACCCAAGATTTGAGGAAAATTAATAACCCAAAAAATACGGCTACGTTGGTTGAGTAAACCAATAAAACATTCTGGCAAATTAGGCATTGGTGTAATTTTTCTGCTGGCAACAGTTAATACCTCTTGAGTATTATCCATAGACAATACGGCAGGAATATTTTGCCCTAGTTGTAGTTTTAAATAGGGTTTAGCAGTTTTTTCGGCTAATAATTCTGTTGTTGGTGGAGAGATTTTCATATAACTAATAACTAATGACTAACAAATATAAAGATGAAGAGTTTGTTATTTTTACTCAATTAATTCCGAGAGAGTTTCTAGTAATTGTTTTTCTTTAAATGGCTTACTAAAGTAAGCACTAGCACCTAAATTCATGGCTAATTTTCGATGTTTAGTACCACTTCTAGAAGTCAGCATAATTACAGGAATATGCTTAGAGGTTGTATTAGATTTAGCTCGACTCAGAAAACCATAGCCATCAAGACGAGGCATTTCGATGTCGCAGATAACAGCTTGTATATTTATTCCTGCTTGCAGTTTTTCGAGCGCATCTTGTCCGTCTTTAGCTTGTTCTACTCGATAGTTAGCTTTTTCTAAAGTTGTAGCGAGAAAACGACGGACATTAATCGAATCATCCACTACCATGACCGTATTTTTATCAGAGACAGGAGTTGCACTTAATTCCCCGATTAAGTTGCTCTTAGAAGTCTTTTGAGAGGAAGCAGAAAGAAGAGGATTAGGAGAAATATTGCCATCATTATCAATCCAATTTAACAATGCTATGGGATCGACTAAAGGTACAACTCGACCATCACCCAATATAGTACAGCCAGAAAATCCTGGAGGAAGAGGTAAGTTCCCTTCTACTTGACGGATAGTCACTTCTTCTTCTTGCCAATAACGATCGACTTGAATTCCTACCAAATCATTACTTCGAGCTACGATTAATACTGTAGGTCGATCGATTAAGGGACTAGATTCATTATCCCAACCAGAGATATTCCAAGAAGAGGGGAAATTGAGCCATCGATCTAAGCGCACTAAGCGCACCATCAAACCCTCCCAGTTGAGAATCTCTGCTCCCGTACTTTCAATAATTAAATCTGGTTGTAATACCAGCATCTCTTCAATAATGTTAGTGGGAAAAGCCAACAACATATCCCCACTTTCTACTAATAAAACTCGAAGTACAGATAGGGTGAAAGGAACACTAATGGTGAAAGTAGTACCGATACCTAGTTTTGTATCTACTTTTATCTTGCCGTTTATTTGTTCGATGTTGGTGCGTACCACATCCATACCCACCCCTCTTCCAGAGAGATCGGTTACTTTTTCGGCAGTACTAAAACCAGGCTCAAAAATCAGATCTAGTATGTCTTCTTTTCCTGCATTAGCTAATTCTGTTTCACTAATACCTATAGCTTTGGCTTTAGTTTTAATCTTATCTAGATCGATACCGCCACCATCATCGCTAAGAGTAATAATAGTTCGATCGCCTCGATAACTAGCACTAATGGTAATTAACCCTTCTTCTGGTTTACCTGCTTTCGATCGAGTTTCTCGATCTTCAATACCATGATCGAAGCTGTTACGAAATAAATGGAGAAGGGGATCGTTAAGGGCTTCAAGAATTGAGCGATCGATCGAGGTCGCACCACCACGAACTTTTAATTTGACTTTTTTCCCATACTGTATTTCCATATTTCGCAGTGCCAGAGGAAAACGACTAACTAAATCTGAGAGGGGACGCATCCGCACTTTGGTAATCGTAGTTTGCATCTGTTTGGTAGTGCGGTTTAAACCTTTAGTGTTTCGCTCGGCTTCTTCTAAGCTAATTTCGATATCTTTGGTTACTTCTTGAATTTGGACTACGGTTTCCATCACTTCTTGAGATAATAAGTGAAGATCGCTATATGAATCCATTTCTAGACTGTCAAAGTATTCTTGCTCTAAGTCTGACACGGAAGAAGACAAGACCTTAGATGTTTCTGCTACTGGCGAAGTAACTTTTGCTTTGGATTTAATCCCAATCGCTTCTGTGGCAACTCGATCGTAGGCAATACGCAATTGAAAGTTAGACTGTTCTAGGTTTTTAACTCTTTGACTGAGAAGATAAACCAGATTTCGCAAGCTCTGCAAACGTAAATTTAAACCATTTTTTGCTAGGGAAATTTCCCCAAAGTAATCGCTGAGTTCTTCTAATTGTTTAGTTGCAACCCTAATAGTTTTTTCGTTAGGAGTTCGAGCGACTACAGTTTCTCCCTCAGCAACTACTTTGGTTTGAGGCTTACTAGTATTAACTGGTAGAGAATCATGAGTCAAAAATTGAGATTCTGATAAGGTAGATTCTTGAATCAGATTAGCAGTAACATCTTCAATCACATCTAGTATTTCACTAGCTTCTTCTATGTCTAAAGTTTCTTGTAGCAAGAAAGACGAGGTTGTTTCAGCATCAGCTATTTCTTCTGTGGTTTCTACATTAACACTCTTATCTACTAGTAAATCAGAACTGGATTCAGCCTGAGTTGAGGCGATATTGGTTAAATCTAATGAGGTAGCCAACACATCGGTTTGACCGATTAAAATTAGAGCCTGCGATCGTCTCCATTCTTGTAATGCAGCTAGAGCAATTGTTTCTATTTGTTCTGGATTATTATCTAAATGTTGAATGACCGATCGAGATAAACTGCTAAAAGCTGGTAATTCTAATATTTCTCCTAAACCACTTAATTCTGTAGCAGTAGTTAACAAATATTCTTGTAAGGCGGTTGGCTCAGAATTAGTTAATTGTGCTTCTAGCTGTTGCAGCGACTCTTCTACTTCTGTCTCGAAGATCAAGGTACTCATATCTTCCCCTACCTCTCCTGACAATAAAGCCATTTCATCTTCTGGTTGAGGATCTCCCAAACGCTGATGCAGTCGTTCAAATAATGGACTAACCTCAGTATTCAACCACTGTCGATCGATCTCGATCTGCTGTCGATTGTAATTAGTAACTTGACGGAGAAATTTAACACTTTCTAGTAATAAACTCTCTAAACTCTCATCAACTACTTCGGTTTTACCAACTTTAATTACCTTGAAAAAATCTTCAAGACGATGGGCAAGATGGCTTAATTCTTCAAAACCCATCATAGCTGCACCGCCTTTGATGGAATGAGCAGCCCTCAACACACTATCTATGCGCTGAGGATCGACCATCCCAGAGCCTAACCCTAGTAACCCTGACTCAATATTATTTAAATAGTCTTGAGCTTCTTCAAGAAATTGAAGTTTTATTTCCTCTGACATTTTGCCAACCTAAATTAATCGATCGAACCTGGATATTGCACGAATGAGTTTAAACTTGGTTTCCGTATTAGTTGTCTTCCTCAATTTTGAAAGTACCTACCGATGCTTGTAATTTTTGAGCAACAGCTACAGTTTCATCTAGGGAAGAAGAAACGGCTATAGATGCCGACGAAGTACTTTCGGATACTCGGGCAATTTCTTGCATCAGTTGAGTCACTACCTGAGAAGTATCTGCTTGAGATACGGTAGTTTCGGAAATAGATTGAACTAGTCGATCGATCTGGTAAGAAACTGTCATAATCTGTTCTAGACTTTGCTTGGTTTTCTTCACCAGATCGGCTCCTTCTCCTACTTGAGCATTACCTACTTCCATTGCTGCCACCACTTGAGCAACTTCTGTTTGAATATTGGTAATGATGTTGCCTACTTCTTTAGTTGCCAGAGCAGATTGAGTTGCTAATACACCAATTTCTTCTGCTACTACAGCAAATCCTCGTCCTTCCTCTCCTGCTCTTGCTGCCTCGATACTGGCATTAATCGCTAGCAGGTTAGTTTGCATAGCAATTTGATTAATCAGTGAAATTACTCGTGAAATCTGTTGTGAGGCTTCTCCTAAACTTTTTACCTTATCTGCCGTTTCAGCAATAGTTTCTCTTAACTGAAGAATACTATCTACCGTACGCTCCATACTTTTACCGCCTATTTCTGCGGTATCTGAAGCAATATTGGCAACCTTAGCAGCTTCTTGGGCATTACTAGCTACAGCCTGGATAGATTGAGTCATTTGTTCGAGGGAAGCTAGAGTTTTCAAGATTTGCTCTGCTTGATATCTTGCTTCTGCTGCCAGTTTGTTCATCGAACCTTTATTACTACCAACAGAGCGATCGACTCGATCGGCTGATTGTTTTACTTGTCTGACAATATCCCGTAAACTTTCAATAATTGAATTAAAAAAGTCGGCAACAATCCCGATTTCCCCTTCAACAATTTGCGATCTAACTGTTAAATCTCCACTAGATGCCCCTTCTACATCCCCTAATAATGTTATTAATTCTTGTTGTAAACTTTCATTTTTGGTTTGTTGTTCTCTGGCAAGTTCTTCTGCTTTTTGCTTAGATTTTTCTAGTTCTTGTAGTGAATCTTCTTGTTCTTTTAGCAGCTTTGTTACTTGCTGTACCAAATTATTAAAACTAACAGCTAAAGTTTTAGTTTCGATCGCTCCTACTGGGGTAGCAGTAACATCTAAATTTCCTGATGCTACTGCTTCTGCTTTATTCGATAAATTTCTTAAGGGTAAAGTGATTTTACTAGATATAAAGATAATTAGAATAGTAGCAACTAATGTCAAAATAATTGCTGTAGTAATAAAAATAATAATAAATTCACTACCAGCACTTGCTATCTCACTTTGAGTCATCGACGCAATTGCTGTTAAATTAGTTTTGGGAATAGTAGTTATTTTATATTGTTTTCCTCCATCTACAAATGATAGAGTCAAGATTTGTTCTCCTTGTTCTGACAAAATAACATCTGCACTTATTTTTTTAATATCCTCTCCTTTATTAATCAAAGATGTTATTTGCTCTACTGAATAACCATCTGGCTTTAAATTTTCATTAATAATATTAAGAACAGAGTTGAGTTTTTTATCGTTAGAAAATATCCGATCTTGTTGAATACCTTGAGAATCAAAACTAGAAATTAAATAACCTGTTTTTCCATCAATAATTTGGATTTGTTGAGTTCCAGTAATGCCACTATGTTGTAGAAAATTTTCTACTAATTTAAGGTTGTCAACAGAGAAAAGTACTCTAACTATACCAAGAAAATCTTGTGAGATAGGGTCTTCTATTTTATAGGTAAAAGGTATACTAAAAGCATTGTCAAAAGTATCAAAACCAGGAGTATCAATTGTCAGATTTTGATTTTTGCCTTGCTGCCACCAATTTTCATCTCGCTGAATAAAATCTGAAGTTGGTTGATTGTAAGCAACATTAAAACCATCTTTTTCTGTAATCATAATTTCCGAAAAACTATGATGATCGGCAATTTTCTTTAAATACCTATTAAGCTTTAAATTTGGCTGAAGCAACTTGGTACTACGAAATCTTTTTTCTAATTCAGTAATATTTAATTCCGTTAAGTTTTCTCGATCGGCATATTGTGTAGCAAAACTAACAGCCTCAATAATATAAGGATTTTCTCCTATGGTAGTAGTAATTTCTGCCGTTTCCGTCAGCAATTGACTTACAATCTCTGCTGTTAATAATGATTTATCCTGTAATTCTTTCTGAACTTTTTTCTCAGCATTTTGACGAATAACAATATATCCAGTTGCCATTGCCAAAAATAGAGGAATCAGTACTGTTGGTATTAATGTACTCAATAATTGTCGGCGAAGAGTAATACCTTTTTGCTGGTAAGATGACTTTTTTCGCTCTAAATTATTGAAATTTTTTTTGAGTTTTTCTTGCTGGTCTGATTGAGAATCAATTTGAGTCATAATTCAAATAATTCAGCATAAAGAATAGGATTTGAGTAAGTAAAACCAATTAATTACATAGCTACAGATTGAACGGCTTTAATAATATCTTCTTCTGTAAAAGGTTTGGTTAAGTAAACATCTGCTCCTTGTTTAATTCCCCAGATTCGATCTATATTTTGATTCTTGGATGTACAAAGTACGATAGGTAATTTTTCAGTAAGAGGATTTTTCTTTAAACTTCGGCATAATTCCAAACCATTCATTTCTGGCATTACTATATCAGTAATAATTACATCTGGTTTTTTGTTTACTGCTTGTTCTAAAGCTTCTTTAGCATTGTCAGCTTTAATAACTTGATATCCACCTTTACGCAAATAATCACAAATTAAATCTCTGACAGAAGAAACATCATCTACTACTAAAATTGTTAACATAATAATCCCTCATTATTTTTTGTAATTTTCCTTATTATTAAATCGAACTTAACTCAAATATTTAAAAACCATGTTTAATAAATCTGTCTGATTAAAAGGTTTAGTCATATAATCAGTTGCTCCAGCTATTCTGGCTTTTGCTCGATCGATTAAACCTTTATTTCCTGTTACCATCACGATAGGAGTATTCTGAAAAGCAGAATATTTTCTGATTAGAGAGCATAGTTTATACCCATCTATATTGGGCATCCCTACATCCATTAAGATTAAATCTGGCTTGATTCTAATTATTTTCATTAATGCTTTTAACGGCTCAGTAATCGGAACAACTGAAAACTCTTCTTGAGATAAAAACCTATCTATTTCTTTTAAAATAGTAGGGCTATCATCAATACAAATAATTTTCCATTGTTTTGGTTCAACTTTAGATTTAGAAAAACTAGCCAAATTAATATTTTCTTTTTCTTGACTAGTTTCAGTTTTAGAAAATTGTGAACTAGTTAACTCTGTATTTTCAAGGAAACAGGGTAACTTATCAAAAGGAGCTTGAGCCTCTCTAATAATAATCTTTTTATTAGTTACTAGAGGATAAATTTTTTGAGCAATTTCTAATTCGTCTTGGTTTAATAAAGCAGATAACTGTCTAAAATTAAAACCTCGAAGTATTTTAGCTAACTTTGCTTCTTCTGCTTGACTTTCAGATTGACTAAAAAAATAAGGTCGCTGATAAGAAGATATAATTTTAGGAGATAAAGCTTGCCACAACTTTATTTTTTTTTGACTCTTGATAATGATTGATGATGACTCTATTTTTGTAATTGGTTTTTGTAAAATTAGGTCGGATATAAATTTATTTTTATATTCATTACGAATTAATAAGTAAGATTCAAAAACTTCTTGAACTAATCTTTGGATGAGTAATCCTGCTTGTCTGTGAGTTAAATAGTTTTGCTTTATTAACCAAAGAATTGCCTCATGGTCTTTTGGTTGTTCTTTAAAATTATTTTCTTCTTCATCAAATAATAATTTTAATTGAGATCTTACTTCATTTTTAATGGTTAAAATTTCTTGACTAAAACGGCGTAAATGACGCTCTAACCTTTCAAAAGGTTCTAAAGAATGAGTTGCATAAGTTATTTGTCCTTGGTTAAGATATATAAAAAAATAGATAGAATTATAAGATATTTTTAAACATCCATCTACCCTAGCATTAGCTAGTTGTACTAAAGAATTAAGAATAGGTGGAATTGGATAATTTTCTATTTTCTCTCTATTTTCAGAAGTCAATTGATTCATAATTAAATTTCGATCCAGAGCAGTTCTGGTTGAGTTTATTTTTTGATTATTTTCTAAATAAGTTTTTAATCTTCAAAAATTAAATTATTTTCAATAAAAAAAATTTCAATAGAGCAATAATATTTGAATGGTAAAAACTGTTATTTTATCGTTACTATGTTTAAATTAGTTATTGTTTTGTCTCACTAATATTATTTAAAATAATTAAACACAGTTTGATTAACTGCTAATAATCACTTTTTAGCAATCAGATATTAACCATTAACATAAACTAGGCACTCAGCTTACCTCATTCATGAGATCGCTGTTATATTAATTATGTATTTATATCGATATAACCCATAGAGCCAACTCAATATTATTGACAAGTTATATAAATATAGTTCCCCAAAATCTCAAAAAAATAACATAACTTCGATCGATTTATCAATGGTTCTCTTCAGGAAAACTATATTAATTGACCGCCAAATGAAGTGTTGGATTCCAAATTTTATTGCTCTGGCTCTCAATATTTTTTAATCGAGCGCGATCGACCCAGTTCAAATCTGACCCTCTTAGTGACTGGCAGATTCAAATTCCTAAGTTGGGAAAAGTGAGAATCAACTTGCATCGACCAATCCCACAAGGATTTATAGTCAAGCAAGTACGGGTAGTCAAAAAAGCAATAGGTTGGTTTGCGGTGATAGCAATAGAATCGGATATAGAGCATCGTTGTCCAGTACCTCACGGTCCCTCAGCTTGGCTGACTCGCTTGGCGAGCTTGCTCTTAACTCTTACTAAACGTAAGTCTTTCACCTCAAACAAAACTTACTTAAATCAATTAACTAAGGCAACAATTTGAGCGATAAACTTTTGATGATCGACTATAGGCTTAGAAATATAATCGTCAGCACCGCTTTGCATGAGGAAATTTTCTCGATCTCCTTGCATGGCATGAGCAGTTACTAAAATTACTGGCAAAGAAGAGGTCTTAGGATCGGACTTCAGCATCTGAGTAATTTTAATGCCATCTACTGGTTTACCTTGATAAACACTGTTTGCCAGAGAAACATCCATCAAAATTATATCTATTACTCCAGACTGAGCTAAACTGAGGACTTCTTCTACATCTTCAGTGCCTTTAACTTCTAACCCACCACGTTTAGTCAAAATTTTGGAGAAAACCCGATAATTAATCGGATCATCTTCTACAATCAAAACGGTCGTCATAAGATATTATTCCAAAAAATTGTTTTTAAAACACAAAGAACTTAGTGTTAAGAATAACTTGAATAGCGTTTCCTTAAAAGAAGGAAATCATTACTCATTGTGGCTTAAAAATCTAGGATCGCAAACTCATGGCAAAACAGCTTAATTTACTCTCGACTGGACAAATCATTCCCACAGCTTTGCACTCGGAGATGGAGAGGTCTTATCTAGAATATGCCATGAGTGTAATTGTGGGTAGGGCTTTGCCTGATGTGCGAGATGGACTTAAACCCGTTCATCGTCGCATCCTCTATGCGATGCACGAGTTAGGACTTACTCCCGATCGCCCTTACCGTAAATGCGCCCGTGTTGTCGGTGATGTTTTAGGTAAATATCATCCCCATGGAGATCAGGCGGTATATGATGCTCTAGTGCGTATGGTACAAGACTTTTCCAGCCGTTATCCTTTATTAGACGGTCACGGCAATTTTGGTTCTGTTGATAACGATCCTCCCGCAGCAATGCGTTATACAGAGACCAGACTTTCTCCCATAGCAGATACTGCCATGCTGAGAGAAATTGGTGAAGCTACGGTCAGTTTTACTGACAATTTTGATAATTCGCAACAAGAACCAGTCGTTTTACCGACTCAATTACCGATTTTGTTACTCAATGGTTGTTCTGGTATTGCGGTAGGTATGGCAACTAATATACCGCCTCATAATTTAGGAGAAATTGTTGATGGCTTAATTGCTCTGATCGATAAACCAGAATTAGCCGATGAAAAGTTATGGCAATTGATTCCTGCTCCCGATTTTCCTACAGGAGGAGAAATTTTTGAATTGCAAGGTATTCGGGATGCTTATCAGACTGGTAGGGGAATCATTAAAGTTAGAGGAGTAGCTAGAGTTGAAACTGTATCTGTTAATCAAAAAAGGCGTAAGCAAAGGAAAGCTATTATAGTTACGGAGTTGCCCTATCAGGTAAATAAGGCTGGTTGGATTGAAAAAGTAGCAGATTTAGTCAATCAAGGGCGGATAGAAGGTATTTCTGATATTCGAGATGAAAGCGATCGAGATGGTTTACGAGTAGTTATCGAACTAAAAAAAGATATTCAACCCCAAGCTGTTTTACAACAACTTTATCGACAAACTGCCTTACAAAGTAATTTTGGGGCAATTATGTTGGCATTGGTCAATAACAAGCCTTGTCAATTATCATTACGTAAACTCCTAGAGAAATTTCTGGAATTTCGTGAAGAAACTTTAACCAGACAATATTCTCATGAGCTAGCACAAACCCAGCAGCGTTTACATGAGGTGGGAGGATTACTCACAGCTTTAAATAATCTGGATACAGTAATCGATATTCTGCGGAATGCAGCAGATGGTACTATTGCCAGACAAAGATTAACTGAAGAGTTAGAGATTAGCGAGACTCAAGCTAACTCAATTTTAGCTATGCCCATGCGCCGTCTCACGGGTTTAGAAAGACAAAAACTAGAAACTGAATCTAGAGAATTACAAGAACGTATTGATGAACTAGAAAAACTTTTGAGCGATCGCCATGAATTGATGAAATCTCTCAAAAAAGAGTTACGCGCTCTCAAACGTAAATTTAGTGATGAACGGCGTACTAAAATTGTTAACTCGACTTGTGAAGAGCGTTTAGCAGCAACCAAAACAGGTCAACGTCAAACCGTAACCCAGAAAACTACAACTGCCAAACAAAGTAATCTCAAAGAAAAAACTAGCAAAACAAAAACACAAACTCAACCAATTCAGTCCTCTGTTTTTAATCTGGAAAGATCTCCCGATGCCCATCTCAATATAACGGCTAATGGTTGCATTTATTGGCAAAATCCACCGATAAAACCAATAGCTAATGGTTCTACTTTCAACAAGGGAAAAGATTTTGTCATCCAAACCAAAGCGATCGCCAAACAAGAAAATTTGATTGTTATAACCGATAGTGGTAAAGCTTATCCGATTGCCTTAGAAAATATTCCGCCGTTAGAGACTATAGTAGATACAACGGCATTAAGTCTATTGTCTAAAGCTGCTCAAAGAGATGCGAACCAAACTATTGCTCATTTTTTCCTTCCAGAAAAACATACTCATCTCGATTTAGTTTTACTCACCGAAAAAGGAATTATTAAAAGAATTAAAGCTACCGAACTCGATAGTCTAGGCAATCGTGGTTTAGTTTTAATTAAATTGAAAGAGCAAGATCGTCTTCGTTATGTTTATTTTACTAACGAGCGAGAGCAAATCGCGATCGCTACTACTGGAGGACGTATTTTGCGTTTTGCGATCGACGAGCGACAAATACCTGTAATGGGACGTAATGCTCAAGGAAATCAAGCTATCAGACTCCGCTACGGCGAAGAATTAGCTGGATGTGCTACCTTCACAGCTAAAGATAATCTTTTACTAATTTCTCACTTAGGTTATGGTAAGCGTCTCCCTGTAAGCGAACTTAGGTTAGCCAACCGAGGGAATTTAGGCACACAAACTATGCAATTTACCGATAAAAAAGATAACTTAGCTAGGATGATTTTAGCTAAAAATAAAGTTGAAGCTATTGTGATTACTGACTCACAAAAGCGGATTCTTCTTCCTGTAAATACTTTTCCCATTGTCGGTAAAAACGATCCAGGCAAAAAAGTAGTCAAACTTAATGCAGAAGAAAAAATAGTTGAGATTTATCTGTCGGTTACTGGTGGTTAGTCGATCGTTTCTTCCGTTTCCTCTCTTTTCCCAATCTAACCTGTCAACGAGCGATCGATCTTACTCATCTTTCAATAACCAAAAACCTGTATAAGTCATGCCTGAATCGTCTGGTTGTACTAAAAGGAAGTGTAAGCCTTTACTTTTTTGCTTATTTTGTTCATAATTGCGGGCAACTTTAGCTATTGCCTCATCTTCAAAAGTAGCAAAAACCCAGCGATCGACTAATCCTACTTCTAAGACTAGCCCTCCCGATTTACCCACCTCTGTAGGTATATAGTTTAAACTTACGGGTTGCTGCTGCTCTAACCAACGGACAATTTGAAGGGATTTTCTACCTCCATAAATGACAATTCCTGGTACAATGACCTCAGAAGATATACTTAAATTTAATGGCAAAAGAGATTCTGGTAAACTGCGAACTGGTATAGGGCGATCGCCAAACATCTGTTCTATGTCTCCAGCAGCGATGCTAACAAAATTCCATTCCTCCCCCCATAAGTTTTCTGGTAAAGGTTGAGGTGGTGGTCGGTCTAAAGCTAAAGGATTATAACCAGGCATTTGCCCTCCATACTTACTAGCTTGTCTCTTTAACTCTTCTTTCAAGCCAGTGGTATTCCTGGTTGCTTGTACTTCAATACCCAATTGTGCTGCTGCTTGAGATAATAAACCTAATGCTTGGGGACGAAAAACTTCAATTTTAGCGGGTTTTTCCTTTTTTAAAGCTAATTCAAGTTGTTTAGCCAACCAATTTCCATTAGCTTGAGATTGCTCACATTCTGCTTCATAGACTAAAGAACCAGCGCGATCGCAAATTATTAATTTCCATTTTTGTGATGCTTCTGACTTTAGCCAAGGAAAATAATAAAAATCAATTTGCCAAATTTTCATAAAAGTAATGTAATATATTAGTGTATATATTTGTTAAAAAAAGATAATTAGCTTATTTTTATTGTTACAAGGAAGATTAGCGTTTTCAAATTTTTGATGAATTCGGGATTTTTTCCTTGCAATTATTATATTCTTCATCAATAATAAGGGTGACTATATCCAAAACAAATCAATAGCATTGAGTATATTTAGTAATCTCTATGAATTGGAAAGTATTTTCATTATCTATACCAGTAGCCTTACTTAGTTTACTTACTACTGGTAACACTGCCCAAGCAGCTTTACTTAGGTCTATGGACAATTACACTGAAGCTGACTTGATAGAAGACATTGAGAGTGGTTCTTTTGTAGAAGAATTTACTCTCGCTACCTATATCGGTAACGATGGGACTGCGTCTTCTGAACTAGAGGTAAATGAATCATTGCCTGCTGGAAGTATTGATTTATCCTCTTATCGCGGAATCGAGCAGACTAGTCAAAGTGAGTTTCTTTGGAACAATGAAGAAGAAGTCGATTTTGAACTATCTTTTGATGGCGAAGCGATCGCCTATCGGGTTGGCGGGGAAGTAATCAATACTATTAATGTTGGAGAAGCAGAATTTGAAATTGATAGTATGGTGCTGAACCCCAATTCTACAGAAAACACCCAGACTAAACTAACTAACCTAGTTTTAAATAATGATTCAATTTCATCAACCGATTTAATTGCTGAGGCAGGAGGAGTTGATTTTTTCAAAATTACTGGGATAGAAAACGATCGATTTACTCTAAGTGGAACACAAGTTTTTTCCAGCACGGGAGTAGAAGCAGAGGAAATCGATTTAGCTTATCAAATTAGAGTTGGTACTTTTCGTCCAACCTCTGATCTACTTAGCTCTGCCAATTTTAGTATTCTCGGTGCATCCATGAATGCGCAAATGAATGGTGCTGAAGTACCCGAACCTAGAACTGTTTCTTTGTTCTCTTTATTATTGGTTGGGTTGATTTTTAATCGTTGTCGTCGTTCAAACTAAGATTTAGTTTTTTGAACTCGCCAAAATTTGTCAGTATAGATGAGCTAGCATCCAGTCTTGCTATCTCAATTTCGTCATGAGATGTTTTAAGCCGAAAAAAGAGCTAAATATCGCTAAATATATATAATTATTAAAGCTATCGAATTTGTTTTGAAACAATAGTGGAGTAGAGTCAAAAAATAAAAAAACAAATCAAATATTTAAATACACTCAATATCAATACTAGTTATCGCTCGCAATATAAACTTAGTACAAATTATCTTATTGTAAGGGAGAGCAATCTAGCAATGTCTCCCTTTATTTTATTTATTGTTTTTTACTGTAATCTTTAAAGATGTTGCGATACAAGTTAAGAGTAATAAGAGCGCGAGCGATGCAATGCCAACTAAAATAAGATGAAGCCCGCGCAGTCGAGACGCAGTTGCAAAAAAGATAAAACTCTTAACTAGTAATTATGGTTTCTCTATTTTCTGATTCTTGCAAGGCAGCATACAGACGATTTAATGCCTTGATATAAGCACGGGCAGAAGCAACAATAATATCAGTATTGGCTGCACGACCAGAATAAACTTTATCATTATGACGCAAACGAATAGTTACCTCTCCAATGGCATCAATTCCTGCGGTGACAGATTGAACCGAAAATTCAATTAATTCATTAGGTACATTGACCACACGATTGATTGCTTTGTAAACCGCGTCTACAGGACCCGTCCCAATTGCTGCATCATTTAATTCTTCTCCATCAGGAGTACGAATACTTACTGTAGCTGTCGGACAAGAGCGATCGCCACAAGATACTTGGACTAACTCTAAACGAAATAATTCGGGAGGTTGACGAATTTCATCGTTAACAATTGCCTCAATATCCCAGTCACTAATTTCTTTCTTCTTATCGGCAACATCTTTAAAGCGCACGAAAGCTTTGTTGAGATCGGCTTCAGACAACTCAAACCCTAGTTCTCTCAAGCGAGTGCGAAACGCATTACGACCAGAATGTTTGCCCAAAATAATTTGATTATCGGTTAACCCAATAGATTGGGCATCCATAATCTCATAAGTTAGCTTATTTTTAAGCACTCCATCTTGATGAATACCCGACTCATGGGCAAAAGCATTGATCCCGACGATCGCCTTATTGGGTTGCACCATCATTCCTGTAAGGTTAGAAACCAAACGGGAAGTTTTATATATTTGTTGAGTATCTATATTGGTCAGAGGTTCGGTTGATTCTGCCGATCTACCTAAAAATGGACTGAAAAACTGACGACGAACATGAAGAGCCATAACTAACTCTTCTAATGCTGCATTACCAGCCCTTTCACCAATACCGTTAATAGTACATTCTAATTGCCTTGCTCCGTTTTTAATTGCTTCTAAGAAGTTTGCTACGGCTAAACCAAGATCGTTATGACCGTGAACGGAAATAATTGCTTTATCTATATTAGGTACATTTTCTTTAATACCTTTAATTAATGCTCCAAACTCACTGGGTGTTGTATAACCAACCGTATCGGGGATATTAATAGTAGTTGCCCCTGCGGAGATCGCTGCTTCTAAAACTTGATACAAATATTCTGAATCAGTCCGTACTGCGTCCATAGGAGAAAATTCGACATCCTCCATAAACGATTTAGCATAAGCAACCATTTCTTCGGCGATCGCTAGGACTTCAGAACGGGATTTTTTTAACTGATATTTTAAGTGAATATCTGAGGTAGAAATAAAAGTATGAATTCTTGCTTTAGCTGCTGGTTTGAGAGCTTCTGCTGCGCTTTTAATATCCGCTTTTATTGCTCTTGCCAAACTACAAATAATTGGCCCGTCTTCTGTGCCTACTGTTTGGGCAACTTTCTGCACCGCTTCAAAATCTCCAGGACTCGCAAAAGCAAAACCAGCTTCAATTACATCAACTCCTAATTTTGCTAGGGAGCGAGCGATTTCTAGTTTTTCTTCTACATTTAGAGTTGCTCCTGGAGACTGTTCTCCATCCCTCAAAGTGGTGTCGAAGATAATGATGCGGTCTTGTGACGTATCCATATACCAATTTATAATTTTGATAGGAAAAATTACTTGTTTACTAAAAATTATACGCTATTCTAATTTTAATCTTTACGCCATGGCAAATTTGCTTAAAAGTCGCTTTTTTCAATTACATGGCGAATATCATTTAAGTCTATATATCTATCTGTAGCATTTCTTAATTCACGAGCAATCATTCCTTCCGTAGATACGACAGTAATATGAGTATTTTTAGAGCGTAATAATTCGATCGCCCTTTCAAAATCCCCATCTCCACTAAATAAAATAACTCGATCGTATTGGTCGACGGTATTAAACATATCGACTACAATTTCTATATCTAGATTAGCTTTTTGCGAATAGCGTCCAGAATTGTCATCGTAATATTCTTTGAGGATCTTGGTTCTAACGGTATAACCCAAGCTGATTAAAGCATCTCTAAATCCCCTTTGATCTTGAGCATCTTTTAATCCCGTGTACCAAAAAGCATTGACTAGGCTAACAGTAGGATCTTTAGTAAAAAATTCTAATACTCTTCTCGGATCGAAAAACCAACCATTTTTTTGCTGTGCATAAAACATATTGTTGCCGTCTACAAAGATAGATAGACGGTCTCTAACACAATTATTAGGACAATCCATATAAAATAATACCTAAATATTTTTTAAATATATAAATAGTAAGTAAATTTAATAGTATAACCAACTATTATAGCAGTTTACATTAACTCTAATTCTCTCAAGGGACTGAGGAAAATTGGTTCTATGTATTTTTCAAAATAACCAAGGGAAAATTTAAGTTAAATATATTATCTATAGTTTAAGCGTAAAGCATAAAAAAAAAGTAAGATGTACATTTTGCTCACCTTACTTAATTATTAATGATTGAATCAGTAAATTAACAAAGATATTATTACTGCACTTGAATTGTATCCAATTTGGCTTCTACTTTTTCTACTACGTTATCTGGTAAAGGAATATAACCTAACTCTTCTGCATATGCTTGTCCATCAGTAAGAGACCAGTTAATTACGTTTTTAAAAGCCTCAAGCTTCTCTGGATCGTCATAATTTTCGTAAGCTAAAATCCAGGTGTAGGTAACAATTGGATAAGAATTTTCTCCCTCTGGATCGGTTACAAAAGCCCTCAGGTTTTCTGGAAGAGTTGCTGCGGACAGTGCATTAGAAGCAGACTCGCTAGAAGGAGCAACATAGTTTCCTGATTGATTTTCCAGGCTAGCAGTGGGAATATTTTGCTGTTTAGCATAACCGTATTCAATATAGCCAATAGACCCTTCTGTTTGCTGAATTTGGGCAGTAACTCCCTCATTGCCTTTGGCTCCAACCCCATTAGGCCACTCTACAGTTTTTCCGCTACCTACTTGTTGTTCCCATTCAGGACTGATAGCACTTAGATGCTGTGTAAATACCCCAGTTGTACCGCTACCATCAGATCGATACACTACGGTAATCTCTTGGTCTGGTAAGTCAACATCAGGATTAATTTCTGCGATCGCGGGATCGTTCCATTGGGTAATCTTCTCTAAAAGAATATCGACATAAACTTCGCGAGATAATTTTAAATCCTCTACTCCTGGAAGATTGTAAGCAAGTACAATACTTCCCGCAGTCATTGGTAATAGTACTACACCGCGATCGACTGCGGTCATTTCTTCATCTTTCATTGCTACATCACTAGCACCAAAGTCAACTGTTTGTTGGGTAAACTGCTCGACCCCCGCACCACTACCTACTGATTGATAAGTAACTTGTACATTAGGATTTTGCTTGTTGTACTCAGAAAACCACCGTTGGTACAAAGGGGCAGGAAAACTAGCACCTGCACCAGTTAAAGATACTGATTGACCATCTCCTGTGGCAGCAGGATCCGAGCCACCACAAGAAGCAATACCCATGCTTAGGGCTAGTAGAGGAGCTAGCCACATTTGTTTCTTGACAGGGATTATAAAGTTCATATGTGAAATAATAGTTTAAATAGTTTGGACTTAGTTAAGAAAATTTATGTGAAAGTAAGTGTTTCAATTCTTAAAATACCTTACGGGGGTTACTCATAGATTATGAAAAGGTAAAGGTTTAGTAATTAAAAAATTAACTTAAATTTGTTAGTTCAAGACTTTAAAAGAATAAATCCCCCTTAAGTAAGATTAAGAGGGATTTTGTTTAACTAATGATGGATAAATTCCAGATAGTTAACCTGAGATTAGAATTTGAAAGTAGTACGAATTACACCTACCCAAACTTCATCTTCATCTTCACCATCGGGGTTAATAACAACATAAGCTCCAGGAGTAACTAAGATGTTGTCGTTGACAGGGAATTTGTATAGGGCTTCGATGAGGTAAGAAGTTTCATCGTCTTCATCAACTCCCCCCTCTCCATCAGTTAGCTTGGGTAATTGACCACCAGCAAAGGAGAGCACAGCACCTTCTCTTCCTAAATCTAGGATAGAGAAGTTAGCACCCCAAGTCCAGATGTCAGCTTCAAGATCGTCGTTTGCTGGAGCGCTAGCATCTATGTAGCTACCGAAAGCACCAACGTTATACCTTTCAGCGAAGGTGTAATTACCGCCAAGACCAAAGCGATTAGCAGTAGCAGCAAGATCGCCAAAAGGCTCTTTAGCATTACCGCTAATAGTACTACCACTGAGGTTGACATTATCTTCTGTCTGGTATGTACGAAGATAAGTAGCGGACAAATCTAGACCTTCAATAGGTGCAAAAGTAAGTTGCGCACCTGTACTGTAAGAGCCATTAAATAATCCTTCTCCTTCTTCAGGGGAAGAGGCATCTTCAGCGAGATAAAGAACATTGACGCCAAATCTTTCAGTAATTTCAACTTTAGCACCAGCACCAGCACCTTCAGGACCGCGGAATACGCCTGGGTTACGACGGTTGAAACGAGATAATGCACCAGTGCCACTAGCTTCTAAGAAGGGATTATTCACTTCAAAGATATCGTCTAAATCTAGACCAGTCGGACCGGCAAAAACAGTAACTCTTTCACCGATTGGGAAGCGATAGAATAAGTCGCTGAGTTCGATGTCGTTGTCATCGTTACCATCAAAACCAAGACGAGCAGAGTCTGTCCCAACCGCTTCATCATCAAATTCGGGTACATTACCAGCTTCTAAGCGAGTGCGTAATCTATCTTCACCAGTGAAACTAGTATCGAAATTCAGACGAATCCGATTACTGAAAGTAGTTTCAGTATCATCATCACTACCAAAAGTATCGGCGATCGCGAAAATTGCTTCTCCGTTCAATTTGGTAGTAGTAGAGAATTGATTATCTTCTAGGAAAGCTGTCCGACTTTCTAAGTTATCTACTCTGCCACTGAGAGTAGCAAGTTCTGCTTCAAACTCTTGAGTTAGACGGTTGATAGTATCGAGGTCTTCTCTCATAATTGCTTCGGAAGAAGCAATCAAACGCTCAATTTGATTTAAACAAGCATTTAAACCAGCAGCAAATTCATAACGACTTAATGCCTGACTGCCTCGGTAGGTTTGGTTGGGATAACCAACAATACAACCATAACGATCGACTAAAGAGCGTAAGGCTTCATAAGCCCAATCTGTAGGAGATACGTCTCTTAATTGATTAACGTTAGTTACCTGAGATAGAGATTCAGTTTGGTTGCTACCTGCATTGTAATCTTCGATCTGGTTTAAAACACCATCTACGGATTTACCGCTTTCAGTTGTTGGTGCAGCCTGTGCCATAGCACTACTGACTGCCAATAAAGATACACCTAATGCTACTGGAGTAGCTTTGATTGCACGCCAAAAAAGTTTAGACATGATATTTTTTCCTCACACCGTAATTACTAACTATACATAAAATTTATCTGGCTTCAGAAGCTTAGTTCTTTAACTAGATAGTTTTGAGAGCTAGTGTCAATACCTTACAATAACATTGTAATATTTATTTGGAGCAATAGGGCAATTTTTCATATTGATATTGCTTATAACTTAAATATTAATAATTTAGTTATTTTTTTTACTCCATCCCGTGTTATTTAGTTGTGGTATTGACTAAATTTTATAAATATTATTTAGCTCGATCGAGCTAAATAAAATCGGTAATTAGACTGATTTTATTTCAAATTAATTATTCAGTGCGATCTTATAAGAAAATGGTGAAGTGTAGGTAAACGTTAGTTTAAGAAAGTTAAGTAATCTTGTCTTAGTTTTATATAACTAAGTAAAATTTAATTTCTTTGCCCAGTAACGATATAGGAAACTCTTTGGGCGATATTGGTAGCATGATCTGCCATGCGTTCTAAGTAGCGAATGGTTAATCCGAGCAATAACCAGGGTTCAACTACTCCTGGTATATCATGTTGATTGGCTAAAATTTGATACAATCGATCGTAAGCTTCATCAACTGTGTCATCTAACTTTTTAACCCTTTCTCCTGCACTAGAATCTAAATCTGCCAGAGCAACCAAACTAGTTGCTAGCATCAACTGGGCGTGTTCTGACATAGCCTCTATCTGATTCACACAAGAATGAGGAGAATATTTAACTAATTTGACGGCAATTTCAGTTATATCTTGGGCATAATCGGCAATGCGCTCCAAATCTCTAACTAGCTGCATAAAGGCACTCAATAAGCGTAAATCTCGAGCAACAGGAGCTTGAAGAGTCATCAGTGTAGCGCAATCTCCTTCTATCTGTCGATAATAGCGATCGATTCTGCGCTCTAAAGAGATGATTTGTCGAGCAGCGTCTAAATTGCGTTTAAATAAACATTGATGACTCAAACGAAAAGATTCTTCTACTAAAGTTCCCATTCGCAAAACGTCCTGCTGTACTCGTAACAGAGAACGCTCCAAATGAGTCCTATCGGAATAATTAGCTGGAAACAATATGGTTACTTTATATATAATTAATAAATTTTATAACCTATTTTTTTTAGGCCTACTTAAATATTACTAATAATAATAAAAGTTGAAGAGTTAAAAATATTGTATTGTATAGAGATTAACTAAAGCGCAATTTTTTTAAAGTTATTGTGAATTTTTAAGAAGATTGTCTGGGAAGGATAATTTTCAGCCATGCCCCCTTTGTTTGAGGATGATTATTAGCTTCAATAACACCCCCATGGGCTTCAATGATTTGTTTAACGATCGCTAAACCCAAACCACTACCACTAGCAAAAGGCAATTCTCTAGCATAGCCTTGTCTGGTTCTCGATTTATCTCCCCGATATAACCGCTCAAATATATGGGGTAAATCGGCGGTAGCAAATCCGTTGCCCGAATCAATAATGTTAATCTCTACTGTAGAGGTAGCTGATAATTCGGGATTATTTTGAGTAACCAACTCTACTGCTACTAAAATTTCTCCTCCTACAGAACTATGTTTAATGCTGTTGTCTAATAAATTAAGTAATACTTGATTCAAGCGCGATCGATCTGCTTCAATCTCTAGTCGGTCACTACCAGAGTAGACAAGAGTAACTTCTTTTCGCTCGGCAATGGGTTTGAGGGTATGCCAAACTGAAAAAATTAACTGGGGTAATTCTACCAGGCTATATTGAAGGGATTGTTGGGGATCGGCTTGTAGTTGAGTCAAATCTAACCAATCGTGAACCAAACTAATGAGGCGATTTGTTTCTTGCAACATTTTCTCTACCCAACGACGTTCGGGATTATCCAGTCGTCCGAGTAAATTTTCTGCTACTAAGGCGATAGAAGTAAGAGGTGTTCTTAATTCATGGGTAAGATTAGAAAAAGCTTCCTCACGATAAGAAGATAATTCAACTATAGCTTGGCGATCGAGCAAGAAAATCCCGATTTTTCCTTGAGGCAAGGGAATACCATATCCTTTCACAGCCAATGACTCGATCTTTTGAGAAATTTTGGCTGATGGACTAGTTTGTAGATTATCTACATATTGGGTGTAATAAAACGTCCATTCTTGTACTTGTTTTTGCTGAGATTTACGAGTTTGTTCGATTAAGCGGTCTAATTCATAGGAGCGCACTAACTCTAACAATAAACGAACTTGTCCTGATTGCCAGCGATCGATCTTTAATAGCTCTCTGGCTTTTTGATTGCACCAAAGCAAGCGATTGTCTCGATCTATCCTTAAAAAACCAACTGGTGCTTGTTCGATTAATTCTTGCCAAATTTGCAGTTGTTGTTCTAATTTTTCTATTCGCTCATAATTACTGGTTAATTCTCTTCGCACCAAAGAAATTGGTTTTAAAGAAGATGCCCAATCACCCTCAGGAGAAAAAGACTTTAAAAGCGACCTTAATTGATATTTAAACTGATATTTTTTCCAGATATAAATACTAAGACCAACAACTACACCCAAGGCAAAATCTATACTAGCCATTAATTAATTAGTTCCTATTTTTTCATTAATAGCTAAATAACTAATAGCTAAAGGCAACTATTTTAGTTTTAACCAAAACGATAACCAAAACCACGAACTGTAATTAAATATTCTGGTTGGCTTGGGTCTTTTTCTAATTTTTCTCTCAACCAACGGATATGAACATCTACCGTTTTAGTATCGCCTAAGAAATCGGGACCCCAAACTTGTTCGATCAGTTGTTCTCGTGACCAAACTCGACGAGGATAACTCATAAATAATTCTAATAACCGAAATTCCTTAGGAGATAGATTTACTTCTTCTTGACGAACCATCACTCGACATTCTTGTGGAAATAGGCTAATATCACGAAACTTTTGGATTGGATTGGGATATAAACTGCTATAGCGTTGACGACGAATTAAAGCTCGACAACGAGCAATCAACTCCCGCATACTAAAAGGCTTAGTCAGATAATCATCTGCTCCTACTTCTAAACCTAACACTCGATCGGTTTCGCTAGCTTTAGCACTAACTACCAAAATCGGGGTAATGTTTCCTTGGTAACGCAATATACGACAAACGTCTAATCCATTAACTTCGGGTAACATGAGGTCTAAAACAATTAAATCAACCCCAGATTCACTATTATTCTCATCATTTTGTAAGAACTCCAGGGCAGATCTACCATCAATAGCAGTATTAACCTCATAACCTTCTTCTTCCAAAGCAAACGCGATCATATCGCGAATTAGGTCTTCATCTTCTACTAAAAGCAGACGGCTTTTGGTAGTTAATTTGGCTTTAGAAGAAGCCTGAGGAATTTCAAGAGATAGCATAAAGAAGTTGAGATTATTGTCTATAGAGATAGATATACACTAAAACTCTTGTTTCATGTTGTTCATCTGTTGAACAAAAAATGTTTTTTTGCCGAAAAAAAGCTTAAATATTTCGATCGGCAAATAGTTTATAAACCAGCATAACGTTCTTCTGCCCAGGGTTCTCCCCGTCGATGATAACCATTGCGTTCCCAAAAACCTAATTCTTCTTGGTTAAGAAATTCAATACCATTAATCCATTTTGCACTTTTCCACGCATAAAGATGGGGGACTATTAATCTTAGAGGTCCACCGTGTTCGGCAGGTAGAGGTTTGCCTTCTAAAGTATGAGCAAAGAAGTTTTCTGCCCGCAAAAAATCATCTAAAGATAAGTTTGTGGTATAACCTCCGTAGCTATGCTGCATAATATGGGTGCAAGAGGGATCTAGTTTAACCAACTCCATAAAGTCAGTTACCTTAATTCCACTCCATTTAACATCTAGCTTTGACCACCGAGTAACACAATGAAAATCGGCAGTAAAGTCCTGTTGGGGCAAACTCATAAAATCTGACCAAGTAAAGGTTTTTTCGCGAGCTAGACCCCAAACCCGAAACTGCCATTGGGCAGTAGTAACTTCTGGTGTATCTCCGTAAGTAAGAACGGGAAAACCCTTAGCTAAGTATTGACCTGGAGGAACGCGATCGTTATCTGCTGGTGTTGGTTTTTCAAAAAATTTACCTGCCATCCTTTTGACTCAATATAGTATGGTCAAATAAATATAACTAATTTAAAGCTAGTTAGCTAACCACTTAAGATAGATTATTAAATTGTCCAACTACTCATCTTCATCCTCATCTTCGTCCGTAGGATAAACAAAACTATTAGAGCGTCCAGTCAACACTGATTTACCCAAAGAAAGTGCTTTTTCTGCTTCTATAGCTGCTTTGCGTTTCCAATGGGCTTTGCGATGATCGCGTTTTGATTTTGAAGTTTTCTTCTTAGGAACTGCCATAATTAATTACCAATATTCGGACAACTTTTTTATTGTAATTGTTCGAGTTAAAAAATTACAGAGTACTCATCGGAAAAATCATTGATTCTGGAACAGTTTGCAACAAAGTTTCTTGTTCCAAGAACTTTTGAGAAACTATATCTCGAAAATTTCTAAAGTCATTTTGCCAAGATTGGATTGCTTGAAATATTTGAGTAGTTGTCTGTTTTTGGTGTCCAGAAGCTACACCGTAATTAAAATTACCAGAAAATAAGACAGCAAATAAGGGATTTTGTTGGGGAGCTTGTAATGTAGCTTGACTAATGCTAATACTCAGCTGACATCTCTCTAACTGATAGAGTAAATTGATATTTGCCTGGAGCAAACCCCTCCCTATATATTGCCAAGAACCTTGATTGAGCAAAGTTTGAGTAAAGTATCGTTTAATTGCTGTTGGCTCGTCAGGAATAGGAACTAATATTTTTGGGTTGAGGCTAAATACTTGGTATTCTGCATGAGGAAGTTTGGCTACATATTGCCCAGCTATTTGGGCAATAGATACTTCGTTGAGATTTTTGCTATTGACAGACTCGCTCATAGTAAGAGTACCAGGTTGAGCCGTAATACTTACACCATTTTTAAAAGTTAATTGAGCCAGGTTTGGATTTAGTATTGGTTGTTGTGCTAATTCCCAATTTTGGGGAATAATGCCACTAAATTTGAGAAAATCTTGACTCATCATAGTTGGAGTCAAGTTTTTGGCAGTGATAACAATGGCTAATTCTTCTATAAATTTAATTGATGTTTTACCTTGCGCTACCGACGGAAAATTTGATAATTCGTTCACGAGTAACTAAACCTAACTTTTAGAGTTACATATATAAGTTTTCCCAAAATAAAATAAAATTCATGTATAAGTTGCCAAATAATATACTTGGAAAATACAAAACTTACCAAAAATCTTTTGTAAAACAAAGCCCTATTTGGATTAAATAGGGCTGTAATTGTAATTAAAAAGTCTAATTATTTTAGGTTAAGACGATATGGCCACTGAAGCTGTAGAACGTCTTCTTCTCCGAGATGAACTAACATTAGATAGGGATTTTGCTGATTTTTGTAGCAAAAATACCACCAAAGGATTACTACGTAATTCTCGTTTGACTAATCGGCGAATACTGGCTTCAATTTCTAACTGAATTTCCGTCCAGTTTACTTCTAAATCTCCATCATTATTCTGACAAAAATTATCCCAGCGATCGCCCAAAGTGTTTTCAATATTTCTAACTATTAGCTGTTGCAACAGAGTTGTTTCTACTTGTGTAACTACTCCGCGTAAATGAATTTCTGGCTGAGCCATCAGTTTACCCGACCAATCGATAGCAGCAGCAACAGTAATTACGCCATCTTCTGCTAGTTGCTGTCTTTCTTTCATTACATTGTGATGAACTATACCCGACCGATCTACTAATTCGATGCCTGAAGGCACTTGTCCGACAATGCCAATGCTATCCTCGGTTAATTCAACAATATCGCCATTATCAATTACTACGGTATTTTCTTCAGGGATTCCCATACTATGAGCCATCTGAGCGTGTTTTATAAGCATTCGATGTTCTCCATGTACGGGAACAAAGAATTTGGGCTTAGTTAGAGCGAGCATTAGTTTATGGTCTTCTCGTGAACCATGACCAGAAACATGAATACCTTGTTGACGACCGTAAATTACTTTGGCTCCTTGCATCATCAAGCGATCGATCGTATTGACTACTGCAATAGTATTACCAGGAATGGGATTAGCAGAGAAAACAATGGTATCTCCTTGCTTGACTCTAATTTGCCTATGTTCTTTTTTGGAAATACGTGTCATAGCTGCTAATGGCTCTCCTTGAGAACCAGTAGTCAGAATTAAAACTTGGTCGTCAGCTAAACGATTAAGAGACCTAAAGGGTTCAAATAAATCATCTGGACATTTGATATAACCTAGATTACGGGCATGGGCAATTACGTTTAACATCGAGCGACCGACTACAATTACCTTGCGTTTGTGTTTCTGAGCCAATTGCAGAATAATGTTAACTCGATGTACTGAAGAGGCAAAAGTAGTTACCATCAATCGCCCTTCTGCTTGAGCAAAAACCCGATCTAAATTAGGATATACGGACTGTTCTGAAGGGGTATGCCCTGGAACTTCTGCGTTAGTAGAATCGCTTAATAGACAAAGAACACCTTTTTCCCCATGTTCGGCTAATTTCTGTAGGTCGTAGTGTTCCCCATCTACAGGGGTATGATCGATTTTGAAGTCTCCTGTATGAATAATTACCCCTAAAGGTGTATGAATAGCTACGCTAAAACTATCAGCGATCGAGTGAGTATTGCGGATGTATTCTACTACAAAGAATTTACCAATCCGTACCGTATCGCGAGGGCCAACAGAATTTAGTTTAGTGCGGTCTAAGACTCCTGCTTCTTCCAACTTATCTCGCAAAAGTGACATCGCTAAACGAGGGCCATGAATGATGGGGATGTCGAATTCTTTCAGATGGTGAGAAATACCTCCAATATGATCTTCATGACCATGAGTGACAATCATCCCTTTAATTTTGTGAGCATTTTCTCTGAGGTAAGTGACATCAGGCAATACTATATTAATGCCATGCATTTCATCTGTCGGAAAACCAATCCCAGCGTCTAATAAAACGATCTCATCTTTATATTCAAATACGCAGGTATTCTTGCCAATTTCATGCAATCCACCTAGGGGAATAATTTTTAGAGGTGATTTACTTTCATTTTTCTTCATTATGTTTCCTTGGTTTGTGTTTTTTGTTTTTTTAGTAAATAAAACTTTTAATTTGAAGAACTTCTTTTAAATATTTTTTTAGATTTAATTTAATTAATTTACAGCTTATTTTTAATTTACTTCGCTTTTAAACATAAACAATTAATTGCCAACCAATCTACTCTAGCTTTTTAACCTAGAGCAAAAACTAAAAATTAATCATTATCTAGCGATCGCTTTTAGAATAATTACGATTGGCTAGATGGCAAATCTTGTATTTAAACAATATATTGTATTTAAATAATATAATTTGATATACCAATAGTGTTTAAAGCAGTTTGATTTTTCTTTTAAAACCTTTCAAATTCATTAATATTTATAATATTAAATTTTCTTTTTTTTATTTTAGTCAGGATTTTTACTTTTAATTTAAACTTGTTTTGAGTAAATCTAACGCTTTAAGAACTTTTTTTAGCTGTTCGACTAAATTTGATTCTAACTCATTTAGAGGAAAGCGCAAACCACCTACATTCCATCCTTGTAAATTAAGTGCTTTTTTAATAGGAATTGGGTTAGTAGTAGAAAATAATACTTTAAACAAAGGTAAAAGTTTTATTTGAATTGCTTGAGCGATGTGATTATTTCCCTGACAATATGCAGTAATCATTTCTTGCATTTGCTTGCCAACTAAATGACTCGCAACACTGACAACACCTACTGCTCCTGCGGTTAAGAGGGGAAGAGTTAAAACATCTTCTCCCGAATAAATAGCAAACGATGATGGTGTAAGACTACGAATTTGGTAAGCTTGCTCTAAATCGCCACTAGCTTCTTTAATAGCAACAATATTGCTTATTTGGGCTAATTTAGCCACGGTTTCTGCTTCTAAGTTGCGACCAGTACGGCTAGGTATATTATAAAGCATTATAGGTAAATCTGGGCAAGCTTGAGCGATCGCCTTAAAATGATTGTATAATCCTGCTTGAGGTGGTTTATTGTAGTAGGGAACTACTTGCAAAGTGCCATCCAAGCCTAATTTAGCTGCTTTTTGGGTAGCTGCGATCGCCTCCCTCGTAGAATTCGACCCTGTTCCTGCGATAATCTTAGCTTTACTGCCAACAGCTTTTTGCACTACTTGAAATAATTCATACTCCTCTTGCCAACTTAAGGTAGGAGATTCTCCTGTAGTACCACAAATTACAAGCCCATCATTTCCATTCTCGATCAAGTGAGCAGCTAATTTTTCCGCGACTTGATAATTAACATTCCCATCAGAGGAAAATGGCGTTACCATAGCAGCTAATACTCTGCCAAAGGGTTCTTTCATTGGTTGTTAGTTGTTAGTTGTTAGTTGTTAGTTGTTAGTTGTTAGTTACCAAGATGTATTAAAAGTTCTAATCTTCCTCTATTTCCTGCTATTAAACAGTCGCCACTGGTGAAGCTGTGGGTTTAATTAAATTCTTTTGCAGCAACAATTCGGCAATTTGTACCGCATTTAAAGCTGCACCTTTACGAATTTGATCGCCACACAACCATAGTTCTAAACCACAAGGATGGGAAATGTCTTGACGAATACGACCGACTAACACTTCATCTTTACCAGTAGCATCTATAGGCATGGGAAAGTAGTTAGTTTGCCAATTTTCTACTAATTTTACTCCATTGGTACTAGCTAAAATTTCTCTAGCTTTTTCCAGAGAAAATGGTCGAGCGAATTCTAAATTAACTGATTCAGAATGCGCCCGCAGGACTGGTACGCGTACGCAAGTAGCACTGATTTTTAACTCTGGGGTCTTAAATATTTTACGGGTTTCGTTAACCATTTTAATTTCCTCCTGACAATAGCCTTCAGAGTTAAGAGGAGAATTATGAGGAAATAGATTAAAAGCTAATGGATAAGGAAATATTTCAGTGGGGGGAATTTGCTCATTTAAAATGGCATGAGCTTGAGTTTTGACTTCCTCCATAGCTCTTGCTCCTGCTCCCGAGGCAGATTGATAAGTAGATACGATTATCCTCTTGATTGGTTGTACTTGATGGAGAGGATAAATTGCCATTCCCATCAGAATAGTCGTGCAGTTGGGATTAGCTATAATTCCTTGATGGTTGGCTGCTGCTTCTGGATTAATTTCGGGAACTACCAAAGGAACATCAGAGTTCATCCGAAAGGCACTAGAATTGTCTATGACTACTGCTCCTGCTGCTACAGCTTTGGCAGCCCAAGCTAAAGATGTAGAGCCTCCCGCGGAAGCTAAAACTATGTCTATATCCTTAAAAGATTTATCTTCTACTGGTTCTACTACTAATTCTCGCTCGTTAAACTTGACTTTTTTTCCAGCAGAACGAGGAGAAGCCAAAAGTTTGAGTTCCTTAACTGGGAATTGCCTCTGTGCCAATAATTGCAACAGTTCCTGACCTACTGCCCCCGTTGCTCCCAAAATTGCCACATTAATTTGATTAGACAAAAATTTTGACCTCCTATCCTTTGAAACTAGTATGATTCATAATGTTTTTAATAAATATTCACTGTAAAGTTAAGTATTGCTATTTTGGTTTATTTAAAATTTATGATTTTAGGGTAAACAAAGAGATATTAAATTAATGTTTGTTAATAGTAGCAGATGGTCAGACAGATAAACATTTTTAATTTACAGTCTGCAATAGTTTAGCAATTTTGAGACAGAGCGAGCGAGCTTGAGGGGAGAAGCAGAGTCCTGTTTGAGTCTCTGGTCTAAAACAATACCAAGAAAACCTTAAAAAAGATTTATTAGGTGAGAAGATCGGATTATATTAATATTTGGCTTAATAAGTGATTGACTGAAGTCGAAAGGAAAATGCCAAGCTCGTTCATTGGTCGATCGCCAAAATAGAAGGATGTAAGCAGTATTGAAGAGCGTGTTTTCAATGTTGGTATAGTTTACTCTTACAGCAATTCTAAAATAAAGATATAGTTAAACCAAGTAGTTAAAAGTAGAACTAAAAGGATGAAAGTTACCCAGGAAAAGCTTCCTGATAGCAAAATTGGCTTAGAAATAGAAATTTCTAGGGAAATTTCTCAAAAAACCTACGAAAAAGTGGTACAAAACCTAGCGCGTTCGACCAACATTCCTGGGTTTCGTAAAGGTAAAGTGCCAAGACAAGTATTGCTGCAACGATTAGGTAGCAAAAGAATTAAAGCAGCAGCCTTAGAAGAAATAATTCAAACTAGCCTGAGTGAAGCACTTACTCAAGAGTCGATCGAATCTTTAGGTAATTACCAACTTCGTTCTGATTTCGATCGATTACTTCAAGAGTACAAGCCAGGAGAAATTTTAACTTTCTCCGCATCTGTAGATGTACCACCTTCGGTAGAATTAGGAGACTATCATAATCTCAAGGTCAAAGCTGAAGAAACAGCCTACGACCCGCAGCAAGTAGAAGATTTTTTAGAAGAAAAACGCGCCCAACAAGCCGATTTAATACCAGTAGAAGATCGTCCTGCCGAAAAGGGCGATGTGGCAATTATTGACTTTTCTGGCAAAATAACGGTAGAAGGAGAAGAAGAACGAGAAATTGAAGGGGGTAGTGCTACTAATTTTCAAGTAGAACTAGTAGAAGGCAAATTAATCCCAGGAATGGTAGAAGGAGTATTCGGGATGCAACCAGAAGAGACAAAAGAAGTCTCGGTTACTTTTCCTGAAGACTATCCTAAAGAAGAGTTAGCAGGAAAGCCTGCCGTATTTAGCATTACTCTTAAAGAGTTGAAAACCAAAGATTTACCCGATTTAGATGACGATTTTGCTGCTGATAATAGCGAATTTGAGACTCTAGAAGAGTTAAAACAATCTTTGACCGAGCAATTTCAAGAAAAAGCAGCAAACGAAACTAAAAGTAGTATTAATGAAGCAATTACTACAGCTTTAGTGGATCAAAGTACGGTTGAAATACCAGAAACTTTAATTGAGGAAGAAGTTACCCAAATTCTTACTCAGACATTAATGCAAATGCAGCAAATGGGCATAGATGTCAAACAGCTATTTAATGCAGAAACAGTGCCAAAAATGAGGGAAAATGCTCGTCCCGAAGCTGTAGAAAACTTGAAAAAATCTTTAGTTATTGCTGAAGTGGGTAAGCGAGAATCTCTCCAAGCAAGTGAAACAGAAATTACAGACAAAATTAAGGAAATTCAAGAGCAGCTAGCGGGACAAGAAATAGACCAAGAAAAACTCGAAGCAATGGTAATCAAAGATTTGAATCAAGAAAAAGTTTTTGATTGGCTGCGAGAAAAAACAGAAGTAGAATTAGTGCCAAAAGGTACATTAGCAGAAGAATCTTCAGCAGAAGCGATTTCTCAAGAAGAAAGTAGCGAATCAGCAGAAAGCAACCCATAAAAGACAATTGAAGGAAGAGGAGCGAATAACCCTTTTCCTTTTGTATTTCTGAGTAAACTCCCTCGAAGTTTTACGAAAATTAATTATTCTGTTTCCTAAATTGCTGGCTCGATCCCTGCATCTAGTCGAAGACTTAGGGCATAATATTTAACAGAAGGAAAGCCTAAGCTTAAAAAAAGTATAGGAATATAACTTAAAAAGTTAGTTAATTAAGATACTATTAGTAAAACCATATGCTGGAATCGCGATCGTCTTATAATCAAATAAGTAGTAAATATACCCCAGAAGTATATTCTCTCAGTAACGTAGTCCCGATGGTTGTAGAGCAATCGGGAGTCGGTGAGAGGGCTTTTGATATCTATTCACGGCTACTACGGGAGAGAATCGTTTTTTTGGGTACAGCGATCGATGATAAAGTAGCAGATTCGATCGTGGCTCAATTGCTCTATCTAGAAGCAGAAGACCCAGAAAAAGATATTCAGCTATATATTAATTCTCCTGGTGGTTCGGTTTATGCAGGAATGGCAATTTACGATACCATGCAGCAAATTCAACCCGATATCGTTACCATTTGTTATGGTATAGCTGCTAGCATGGGGGCATTCCTACTTTCTGGAGGAACTAAAGGTAAACGAATGGTTTTACCTAGTTCGAGAATTATGATCCATCAGCCTCTCGGAGGGGCGCAAGGACAAGCAGTTGATATTGAAATCCAAGCTAAAGAAATTCTCTACATTAAAAAGAGACTAAATGATTTAATTTCAGAACATACAGGTCAATCTGTAGACAGAGTAACTGCCGATACAGAAAGAGACTTTTATATGTCTTCTGAAGAAGCAAAAGAATATGGTCTTATCGACCAAGTAATTATTCGACCAGAATTATCAGACCCCCAAACTCCCGTAACATCACTCTAAGTTAAGAGGCCCTTATGTCTAAATACGACTCCCATCTAAAATGTTCGTTTTGTGGTAAATCCCAAGAGCAAGTCCGCAAATTAATTGCTGGCCCAGGGGTTTACATTTGTGATGAATGTGTTGAACTATGTAACGAGATTTTAGATGAGGAGTTGATGGAAGAGGGGACACCCGTATCTCCCTCTAGTCCTCGTTCAGAGGCAAAACCAGTTAAAAAATCCAATCGTGCTGACAAGATATCTTTTCAAGCAATTCCCAAACCCAGAGAACTCAAACGCTATTTAGATGAACACGTTATCGGTCAAGAAGAAGCTAAAAAAGTTCTTTCAGTAGCAGTATATAACCATTACAAACGATTAAGTTTAACTAATAAAAGCAAAAGTGCCGATGGAATAGATGATGCAGTAGAACTCCAAAAATCTAATGTGTTACTAATTGGTCCGACTGGTTGTGGTAAAACTCTGTTAGCGCAGACTCTAGCCAGAATTTTAGAAGTTCCTTTTGCCGTAGCCGATGCCACAACTCTAACAGAAGCAGGATATGTAGGGGAAGATGTTGAGAATATTCTCTTACGCCTGTTACAAGTAGCAGATTTAGATGTAGAAGAAGCGCAACGTGGGATTATTTATATCGATGAAATCGATAAAATTGCTCGCAAAAGCGAAAATCCCTCAATTACCCGTGATGTTTCAGGAGAAGGGGTACAACAGGCATTATTAAAAATGTTAGAAGGGACTGTAGCTAACGTGCCACCTCAAGGAGGAAGAAAACATCCCTATCAAGATTGTATTCAAATAGATACCAGTAATATCCTGTTTATTTGTGGTGGGGCTTTTGTCGGCTTAGACAAAGTAGTAGAACGCCGTCTGGGTAAAAAATCTATGGGTTTTGTCCAAAGTAAAGAAGTTCCCTCTAAAGAAAAACGGACTGCCGATATTTTGCAACATCTAGAACCAGATGATATGGTCAAGTTTGGGATGATTCCCGAATTTGTGGGGCGTATTCCTGTAATGGCTGCTTTAGAACCTCTGGACGAAACGACTCTAATGTCTATTCTTACTCAACCACGCAACGCCATTATCAAACAGTATCAGAAGCTACTGCGGATGGACAATATTCAACTAGAATTTACAGAAGAAGCTATAAGAGCGATCGCTCAAGAAGCTTATCGACGGAAAACAGGGGCAAGAGCTTTACGGGGTATTGTCGAAGAGTTAATGCTAGAAGTAATGTACGAATTGCCTTCTCGTAAGGATGTGCGTGTTTGTTCTATAACTAAAGAAATGGTAGAAAAACGTTCTACCGCAGAGTTATTAGTTCATCCCGCTTCTATTAGAAAGCCAGAATCAGCCTAGTAGGGGTGAACGGCAGTTAGCCCCTACAGTGATGTAATCTGCAATTATGAACTAATTGTTAATTGGATAGAAATTATTAGTTATCGAGTATTAAAGTGAATAATTAGTAGTTGATACCAGGTAACTATTATGCCTTTAATTAATATCCGTGGTGTAGAACATTATTACGAGTGGATTCGCCAGTCAGCAAATTTATCCTCTAAACCCGTAATGGTGTTCGTTCATGGTTGGGGAGGTTCGTGTCGGTACTGGCGGACTATTGCAGAAGCTTTAGTAGATGATTTTGATTGTTTACTTTACGATTTAAGAGGTTTTGGGCGTTCTCTATTACCTAATCATCCTCTCAATTTAAGTTATGAGTTAGAAGACTATGCTAAAGATTTAGCTGTTTTATTAGATAGTTTGGGTTTGGATGAAGTGTATATTCATGCCCATTCTATGGGGGCATCAGTAGCAGCTTTATTTCTCAATCGTTACAAGGAGAAAGTAAAGCAGGGTATTTTAGTTTGTAATGGTATTTTTGAGTATGATGAAAAAGCTTTTAAGGCTTTTCATAAGTTTGGTGGTTATGTAGTTAAGCTGCGTTATGATTGGTTTTTAAAAATTCCTTTAGCAGATAGGATGTTCATGGCACGGTTTTTACATCGTCCTATTCCTGCTGAGGAACGTCGGGCATTTTTAGAAGATTATTTATTGGCAGATTATGAAGCTGCCTTGGGGACGATTTATACATCGGTGAGTAAAAAGGCTGTGGAAATAATGCCTGGTGAGTTTGCCAAGTTGGAAGTACCTACACTGATGATTTCTGGCGAGAAAGATATTATTATTCCTGCCGAGATGGGAAGACAAGCAGCAGCGTTAAATAAGATGATTCAGTATGTGGAGATACCAGAAACTGGACATTTCCCGATGTTGGAAGATAGGGAGAGTTATTTAAAGGCAGTAAGGGAGTTTTTACGGGTTGGGAGTGTGGTTAGTTAATTTTAGAGCAAGTTTTATTGATGGAAGAAATACTAGAATTAAAAAACTGTTTACTTCACCAAGAATACGATCGCGCTTTTTCCATAGTAGAAGATTTAGAAGCAATGGGAAGACAAGATAAGATTAACAATTTAGAATCTTTCTTGGTAATCTTGCTCATTCATCTCATTAAAATTCAAGTGGAACAAAGAGTTACTAGAAGCTGGAAACTTTCTCTGAGTAATAGTCTGCTAGCAATTCAAAAACGCAATAAGTTAGGCAAAAAGTCTCACTATATTAAACAAGGTGAATGGGATGAGTATATCTTGGAGTGTCAGTTTGAAGCTATCTTAGGTGCTGCTAAAGAAGTTTTTGAATGTATAGAGTATCAGGAGTTGGAAAAGTTAGTCGATTTTGAGAAATTGATGGTAGTTAGTAATGAATTAATTGATTGGACTTATACTAAAAATCAGAGAGAAATTATTGAAGCGATCGATTTTAAGTTTCCCGTTCAATATTATCGATAATTATTATTTACTTTGTTACTTTTGACAATTGCTTTTACTACTTATTTCTGCTTTCACCTCAGCAATATCTTCGTCACTTATATCTATTCCTTTCCAGATGCCTCTCAAAGATTTGCGTGGTTTTGATGGGGTAACGACTAAATCCCGTTTAATTTGAGAGGTTATTTGTTCGATTAAATGGATTTTGTCTAAAGGAGAAAGTTGCTTGGCTAAATTTAAAACTTTCTCTAGGGTTACAGAATCAGCCATTGCTTTTAATTTTATAGCTTACAAGTAAATTTTAACTCGATCAATTCTTCTACAAAATAATTTATCTAAACATGGAGTAGCTAACGGAGTAAGAGTAATGTTTGATATATTCTGGAACTTTATTCATTATTTTGAAGATAAGCGATCGCCATATTAAAACTAAAGCTTAGTCTAATTCTTCATCTTCTACAGAAGGCTTATCAACTTGATTAGCTAAATCTGGAATACCAGCAGCTAATACTTTAGAAAAATGTTCTCTAATTAAATCGTTTTGGTCATCCTCAGTTAATTCTTCTTTCACTTTTCCATAAAGATCATAAAAATTCTGTCCATTGAATCCTTTTTTTAATACACTATAAGCATCAGTGCAACCAGCCCATTCAGCTTTGTTTTTTTCTCCTCTTAAAAACCTTAAAAGTTCTCGGCTAGTTTGAATTGATTTACCTTGTTCTTTATCCTGCTGCAATTTACGATTACCATAATACCAAAGTAATAAAATAGAAAATATTCTATCTTCTACTGTTTTATTGACCTTAATTTTTTGATTCCCTCTATTTAAAGCAATAAAAGTCCATAAACTTGATTTCAAGTTTGGAATATTTCGACGAACTTCTAAAATTCGTCTATCGTATAACTCATCTAAAAAAGACAAAACATCTTTAATGTTACCTAAATTTTTGTCTTTTCCTTTGTATTCAAATTCTACAATTTTGCCTAGACGTACTATGGCTTTTTGAAAAATTGCTTTAAATGCCCACTGATTTTCTTTCATTTTAGTGATAGCCTTTTCTGGCACAACTATTTCTCTCTTAAACCAGTCACTATCTATTGCAATTTCTTCTCTCTTGAGCATACTTTTATGTTTAGTAGTTTGGGCTTGAAATTGACCAAAAGTTCCTTCTATTAAGTTATTTTCTCGTGCATATGCTAATAAATTACGATATGGCTTAAAATCTATTAGCAACTTGATTAACCAAGGACGAAAATTTTTTTTAAAGCCTTCAAGTGCAGATTCAAGATAATATTGTGGTAGTCTCGAAAAAGGAATTTCGGGATTCCCATCTGCATCACGACAATCTTCTTCGTAATATTGAGTTAATGTACGTCCTTCATATTCGACTTCCTTACCATCAATACCGAGAGTATAATTAATATCTTTAATAAAAGTTTTAATTTGCTTTTCGTCCATCGGATCTTTTGGTTCTTTTAAATCTAATAAGGCTTTAACTAAAAGATCGAGGTGAACTAAAGAATTAATATAATAAGAGTTATCAAATTTATTAACATCATCTTGCCAACGTACCAAAGAAAGTGGAAGTAAATCTTTTGCATCTTGCGCAGTACTATCTGTTAACAAAGTTCTGACACATCTAGCATGAATACTTTTATCGTCAAGTATTAATTCTCTGGCTCTATCTACAGTTTTAGCGTTTTTGTTCAAGTCTGTAAAAAGTTCCCGAGAAATACTTCTAATGGAGTGATTTACTTGATCCTGCTTGTTCACAAATCCCGCTTTGGAATTCAGTAAAATAAATATTATCGGAATTTGTGTTTGTTGTTCCGTTTCCCTTAGAGTTCCACCCCGAAATTTTTCACTTTCTCGAAAAGTTCGTAATGCCCAAAGACGGTGCTGCCCATCAACAGCAACAGCTAATACTCTATTTTCATCCCAACGTAAACGAGCTTGTTGCCCAATAGAAACAAATTGTACCCCGCCAAAATCGGCTTGTTTTGCTTCTGGATGATTCCACTGAGCATCTTCTCGATCGCTACCATCCCAAGGAATAGGTGGTGGAGTATATTCTTTATTTTCTTGAAATCTATCTTGAATTTTTTCATCTTTGCCTTTAGGCATTAATACAATAGTAATAGCATTAAAAAACTTTATTTTTTTGGGTTCTAATAGATAGCTTTTAATAATATCATCTACAACTCTATCTTCATCTATCTCTCTTTGAAAAAGTTCTTTAAGTGACCATTTTGCTTCTAAAGATGGTGGTACTTGTTCTGCAATTTTTAACTCATTAATTGCCCTTTCTATGGGCATAGTACATAAAAAATAAGGTAATGATATTCCTTCCGCTAAAGTATATTGTCCTTTAAGTCCATATAATGGTCTATTAAATTTATTGTCACTTTCTTCTTTTGATATGACTAGCATAAGTATCTAACCGTAATTAATTGTAAATGATGGTAAAAACAATCTAGATAGAATATCTTCGATTAATTGTTCTGACTCTAGTTGAGAAGATTCGCTATTATCATCTTCTTCTATTTCAATATTTTCTGATGTAGAGTTCCGTATATGTTCCGAACAACCTAGAATTAATAATCTACATTGTTCTATATCATGTTTTGCATCTTGTAATCTTTCTCTAAGAACACTTTCGATACGAAGATGGTTCTTAATTCTATTTCGTAAGTTACTAGCTTTTCCTATATATAATGGTTGCTGAAACAATAAACAGTTGTTGAGTAGTGTAATTAAAAACTCACGAAAAAAAAAGTTATTGGCATATTGTTTTAAAGCTTCTTGTTTACGTTGGGAAAAGATTGTTTCTGGCTTGAGTATTAATTTATAAGATGGAGAGATTCGAGTTTCTCTTGTAACACAATGGGGTTTATTTAACTCCTCAAGAATTCTTGAAACAAATATATCTGGATTATCGATCGCCGAAGCATCTATTTGATAGTTACGATACCAAGCATATACTCCACTCATATTATCTGGAATACGGCTTAGAATTGCTGAAACACCACGAATTTTTGATAAATCATACAAAAAAGCATTTTCTCCTAGTCTTTGTACTACTTCATTTCCGTACAGCCATGACACCAATCAATTCTCCTTATTGAAATGTTTCTACAAACAAGACTTATGTAGTAGTGTTCCCAGAAATAGTCTTAAAAATTAAAGTTCTTTGAAAGATATATTTAACTATCGGTAAGATAATGTAGTGTTTAACAACGCCTGTATTTCAGCAACTAGAAGGGAATGAGCTTAACAAAACAGACAATGAGCAAATCCAATAAGCGTAACACCCAAGAATTTATAGAAAGTATTGAATTTCTGACTGCTGAAATTCAAGAATTATACTCTCAAGATGAAATTCCTTGGATAATTGGAGTTTCTTGGGGGAAAGATAGTTCTTCAGTACTGCAATTGATTTGGAGTGGGATCGCTAAACTACCAGAAAGCAAGCGAACTAAAACTATACACGTAATCTCTACCGATACTTTAGTAGAAAACCCGATTGTTTCGGCTTGGGTACAAAAATCCTTAGAGCAACTTCAAACAGCAGCTACAGAACAAAAAATGCCGTTTGAAGCTCATCTACTTCATCCAGAAATTAAAAATACATTCTGGGTTTGCTTGATGGGTAAAGGATATCCAGCACCTAGAAACCAATTTCGTTGGTGTACTGAACGTATGAAAATTAATCCTGCCAATAATTTTATTCGACATATGGTTCGTAATCATGGTGAAACAATTTTGGCATTAGGTACTCGTAAAGCTGAAAGTGCTAAACGCGCTGCGACAATGAAAAAGCATGAAAAAGGAAGATTACGCGATCGCTTAAGCCCTAATGGAAGATTAATGAACTCTCTTATATACACCCCTATTGAAGATTGGGCTACAGAAGAAGTTTGGATGTATTTAATGCAATATGAAAATCCCTGGGGAGGTAATAACAAAGACTTATTTGCCATGTATCGCGGGGCAACTGCTGATAATGAATGTCCCCTTGTAGTAGATACCTCCACTCCAAGCTGCGGTGACTCTCGCTTTGGTTGCTGGGTTTGTACTATGGTAAGCAAAGATAAATCTATGGAAGCGATGATTCAAAATGATGAAGAAAAAGAATGGTTACAGCCTTTGTTAGACTTACGTAATGAACTAGACATTAAAAACGATCGACACAGAAGAGATTTCCGTCGTCTTCATGGTAACGTACAGTTATTTGAAAGAAATGTAGGTAAAGGAGAAACATCGATCGAACCCATCCCAGGGCCTTATACTAAAAAGTGGCGGGAAACTTGGTTAAGAAAAGTATTAGAAGCGCAGGTGCAACTAAGACAGAATGCGCCAGCAGAATTTAAGGATATTACTTTAATTACTCCCGAAGAATTGAGTGAAATTCGTCGTATTTGGTTGGAAGAAAAACACGAATTCGATGATAGTTTACCGAGAATATATCAAGAAGTAACTGGTGAAGCTTTTCAAGATATCAGAGTTGGGGCAGATAATAGTCAATTAGGTAGCGATGAATGGAATACCCTAGCAGAAATTTGTGGTGACGATACTATGCACTTAGAATTGATGTCTAAACTGTTAGATACAGAACGTCAATATCGGGTAAAATATCGTCGTCTTGGTATCTATGAAAGTCTAGAAAAATGTTTTGATAGTAGTTCTCGTAGTAAGGAAGAAGCTATTCAAGATGCCCATCAAAAAAGAGATTTAAAAATTGCTGCCAAAGATGGAGATGTGGAAAAAGTTAAGCAATTAACTTGGGCGAGTATGAAGTTTTCTAATCGTTAGTTGTTAGTCGTTAGTCGTTAGTCATTAGGATTTATAGCGTTTCTCAAAATAATTAAAATATACCAACAACCAACTATCAACAATTAACAATTAACCAGTAAAATGATATTTACCGAATTAGTATTAGAAAATTTTGGGGCATACGCCGATCGACAAGTTATTAATTTACGTCCAGAAGAGAATGGTACTATGCGTCCAATTATTCTTGTAGGGGGAATGAATGGCGGTGGTAAAACTACTTTAATGGATGCAATTAGACTTGCTTTGTATGGACAAAGGGCTAAATGTTCTACTCGTGGTAATTTGGGTTATGGTGATTTTTTAACTCAGTCGGTAAATAGTAAAATTCAACCAGGTAAAGTTACTCGCATTGAGTTATCTTTTGAACTAATTGTAGACGATCGCTGGCAAGAATTTAAGATTATTCGTGCTTGGAATAAATATCCAAAAGAGGGAAAGGATAGCCTGAGTATTGCTAGAGAAGGTGGTTACGATAATGTTTTAGAAGATACTTGGGATGAATATATTGAAAATATTTTACCCTTGGGTATATCTAATTTATTTTTATTTGATGGAGAACAAGTTAAAGAATTAGCTGAATTAGAAACTCCACCCCAGACAGTAGTAGAAGCAATTAATAGTTTATTGGGTTTGGAATTAGCCGAAAGATTAGCTGTGGATTTAGATGTATTAGTTAATCGTAAAAGAAAAGCTATGGCTAGCCAATCTCAGTTAGCTACTTTGGCAGAGTTAGAAACAAAGATAGAACAAAAAATCCAAGAAAAAACTGAAATTAAACAGAAAATTGAGAATTTACAAAAAGAATTAAAATCAGCACAACAGAAACGCGATCGCGCTTATAATAAATTCAAGCAAGAAGGTGGTAAAATTGCTGCGGAAAGAAGTCAACTAGAAGATAAGATTGACCATTTAAACACTACTGTAGACAAGCAAAGACAAGATTTACGAGAATTAGCTGCTGGTAGTTTACCTTTAAGTTTAATTACTCCTCTTTTATCCGCAGCAGAAAAGCAAGGAAAACAAGAAGTTAAAACCCAACAATTTAAACAAGCACGAGGTATTTTACAAGATAGAGAAGAAAAATTACTTACTTATCTGGATAAAATATCTTTAGAGACACAAAGTATAGAGAAAATAAAATTTTTCCTCGATGAAGAAAATAGAATTTTAGAGCAATCTATTCAGTCTGATGGTAAAAATTGTTTGGGTATAACCGAAGAAGAACTACAATCTCTAATTAACCTCAGACAAAACACTTTACCCCATCAACAAAAGTTAGCAACAGAAGCGATCGAGCGAATAAAACAACTACAAATAGAAACAGATAAAATTGAAAAGCAACTAGAAATTGCAGCTTCTCCAGAAGAATATGACAAATTGGATAAAGCCGTTCAAAATGCACAACAAGAAGTTAGTCAATGTAAAGTTAAATTAGAGACAGCCGAAAAGAAATATAACGAAATAGATAAAGAAATCGATCGCGCCAAATGCGATTTAAAAAACTACAGTGAAAAAGCGATCGATCGTGCCAACGACGAACATATAATCAAATCGGTAGCTAAGGTACAACAAACCCTAACTATATTTAGAGAAAAACTAGCTCTTAAGAAACTAAACAAGTTGGAAAGCGAAGTAACTGAATGTTTTCGTTATCTGTTGCATAAATCTAATTTAGTTCATCGAGTTGCGATCGATAGTGGTAGTTTCCGCTTGTCTCTTTACGATCCTCAAGGCAAACCCCTCCCCAAGCAAAGACTTTCCGCAGGAGAAAAACAATTACTAGCGATCGCTTTTTTGTGGGGACTAGCTAGAGTATCGGGAAAAAATTTACCTATCGCCATCGATACTCCTTTAGGTAGATTAGATTCTTCTCACCGTAACAATTTAGTAGAAAGATATTTCCCTACTGCTTCCCATCAAGTAATTCTTTTATCTACCGATACAGAAATAGGCAAACAGGAAGTACATCTGTTAAGAGAACAAGAAGCGATCGCCAGAGAATATTTATTAGACTACAATCCAGGTAACGGTGGGACTACTTTGAAAGAAGGGTATTTTTGGTAAAGTAGGGGCGATTCGCCCTTCGGGTTCGACAGTTTGCTCAAGTCGGGGAACCCGCCCACCGCAACTGTCTCACGAATCGCCCTTATAGGAATATTAAATTTGGTTCATTCCAGTAACAAAGAATATATATATCGCTGCACGAGATACTTTTGCTGTTGAGGACTAAAATTAGCTGAATTAACGATAAAACCAGTACCTATACCGTCTATTAAAGCAATTAGCCCATTCGCTTCAAGTTTTAAGTCAATATCCGATCGAATTAACTTTGCTGTTTGTAACTCTTTTAATTCTTGGATGATTACTTCAGATATCTGTGCATAACGGCGTTGATGTTCTTCTATTAAATCTTCATGTCCGATCGCATAACCCAGAAAAGCAACCCAAATTTTCCAACCAACTTCATCTCCTGGTTTAAGGGGGAGTGGTGCAAGTACCATTTTTTCTAGGCGATCGAGTCCTGTAAATCCTTCTATGCTAGTTTGCATCTGATTAATTGTTTTTTGAATAACTCGATCGAAAGCAAACAGCATAAGCTCATCTTTATTCCGAAAATGATGGGTGACAACACCTGTGGTTGAGCCAAGTTCTTGGGCAATGGCACGCATACTAGTATTGTTAAGCCCTTCACGGATAATTACGCGCCAGGCAGCTTCAGCAACTTCCAGACGGCGATCGCTTTTATTCATAATCTTCCTAGAGTTTAATTTATTGACAGATTATCACAACAGTTGTTATGTTTTTACATAATAACTGTTGTGATGTTTAGAAAAATCTTTCATGAAACAACCACTTTGGGAGAGTTGGCTAACATCAGTAATCAGTAATCATTCACTGCCTTGAGTTTGATTTTGGCTGGAATTGTAATTATGTCTCAAAAATAGAAAGGAGCTAAAAATGACTAGCATAAAACTTTATCATTGTCCTGGTTCGCTCTATTCTCAGATGGTGAAGCTGGTTTTAGCAGAAAAAAATATCCAGTGGCAAAGCCATATACTCAATTTGTTGACCTTTGAAAATCTGCAACCTAGCTACGTCAGATTAAATCCTCAAGGCGTTGTACCAACTTTGGTCGATCGAGACAAAGTTATCTGTGATTCAGTCGAGATTATGTACTATCTCGATCGCCAGTTTCCCAATCCTCAATTAACTCCTATTGAATCGGGACTACAGCAAAAAATGCACTACTGGATCGATCTACACCAGCATTTGCCCATGGGAGAGATTGTATATGGTAATTACAAGGGATTTGACGGTATGGTACTTCGCAGATCGATTCAAATTAAGGAAAAACAGATTCTGCGATTACTGCAAGCTAATCCTGACTTAAAAAAGCAATATGCTGACAAACTAGATAGTGTCAAAGAATTGAATAAGACAATTAGAGACTCTCAAAAAATGCTCCAGATTAACGCACAGATTGAACCAACATTGGATAAATTGGAGTACCAGTTAAAACAATCTGAATGGCTTAGTAATAATAACTATTCTTTAGCTGATGTGGTATGGACAGCAACTTTACATCATCTAGAACAGTTAGATTTTAATCATCTGTGGTCACAAGAAAAAAGACCCGCGATCGATAATTACTGGCAACGTCTCAAAACTCGTCCTAACTTCAAAACTGCGATGAAAGATGAGGTAATGCCGTTATCGATGATTTTGGCTGGTTTACGCAGAATTTTTCTCGGTTTTTGAGAGACGATTGTTAGTATATTTATTTTACTAGGATTAGTAAAATTACAAGATATAGCCGTCAACTATTACCTAAAGCATTATGATTGTTCTAACTACAGTTATGTAGTAAAAATGCCCTGTTTAGCTCCAAACCTTTCAACTGTTCGTTCCAGACGCATACCCATACGTTCTACGAGGCGACAAGACGCAATATTAGCAATTTGAGTTTCTGCTAGGCGTTCTGATGATTTGTGAGATGCTAAGAAGAACCAGCCAAGTCTTACAGAGTAAACAGTTTGAGCGCGTACTTTTGCCTCTGTATCTGTAAAACCAATTTGAGTGAACAAGTTGTGAAGATAATCTAGTCGTCGTCGATCGACTCGTGCGATCGATAATTACTGGCAACGCCTCAAAACTCGTCCTAACTTCAAAACTGCGATTCAAGATGAGGTGATGCCCTTACCTATGATTTTGGCTGGTTTGCGCAGAATTTTTCTGGGTTTTTAATCCAGAAAGAGATGTCTTTTTTCTTGACCATACCGTAGTTTATTGAATTTGCACTTTGTGAATGCTAGTCTACAATCATAAGGCAGCGTGTTGATAAGAAGCCTACCACTACCTTAATAGAACAGAAGAAAATGAATATGGGGGTTCTTTTAGAAACAGAGCGGTTAGTTCTGCGCCAATTTACGGAAAATGACGTGGACAACTTGCTAGAATTAGACAGCGATCCAGACGTCGTTCGTTTCACGCCAGATCAACAGGTCGATCGCGCAGTAATTCAGACCCAGATTCTTCCCAAGTGGTTTACCCACTACGCAGAATACGATGGATATGGGTTCTGGGCAACGGTTGAGAAATCAAGCCAAGCATTTATTGGTTGGTTTCTCTTCAGACCTGCGCTATACGCACCTTATTTCGATCCAGCTTTAGCCAAACCCGATGACATTGAGTTAGGATACCGTCTACGAAAAGCTGCCTGGGGAAAAGGTTATGCCACTGAGGGAGCTAAAGCACTTATCCGAAAAGGCTTTTCCGAGTTGGGGACGCAGCGTATTGTTGCTCCTACTCTAGCTGCAAATGTTGCTTCTATTAGAGTCTTAGAGAAATCGGGTTTGAAGCTGGAAAATAAGTTCATAGATGAAAAGTTAGGTCTAGAGGTGGTAATCTACACTCTCAATAAAAATTCCTATGCGTCTGACGAGACAAGGGTATTGGTGTAAACCAAAAGCTTACTCGCCACAGGTGATGAACGACGCAATACTTTTATATTACCGAATTGAGCATAACCAAATTAGAAAAGCCAAAAATTTTACTTGCAACGATGGATAATATCAAAGAGAGATTAACTTTAATGGAACTGACAGTATAAAAACAGGCAAATCTGCCAGCGAATACTATTTGGGTACGAACCCGTTTGAATATTTATCTCAAAATCCCGAAGTTGCTGAATTATTTGACGAAGCTATGTCGAGTTTATCTGCACTCGACACTGAAACAATCTGCGATCGCTATAACTTCTCCCAATTTAAGACAATTTCTGATATCGGCGATCGAGAATTACTGGCAACGTCTTAAAACTCGTCCTAACTTCAAAACTGCGATGCAAGATGAGGTGATTCCGTTACCGATGGTTTTGGCTGGAGGAAGTGCGGTAGCAACAACTACATTTCCTTGGCTTAAAGCTGCTTGGAGTAAGTCTCAGCCCAACATTGCCATCATTGGCGGTGGACTTGCAGGATTAAATGCTGCTTACCAATTGAAAAAAGCTGGTTTAATCGCAACTGTTTATGAAGCAAAATCTCGCGTTGGTGGACGTGTTCATTCTGTTACTGGAGTAGCAGGAAAAGACTTGGTATCAGATTTAGGTGGCTTATTTATTAATAGCGATCATGAAGATATACTGGCACTGGTGGAAGAATTTAACTTGAGTTTGTTTAACCGCATTGCCCATGGAGAAAAATCGCCTTTTCCCTTAGAAGCATATTTTTTTAACAATAAATTGTATTCAGAAGCAGAGGTGGCTGAAAAGTTACGTCCCCTTGCCCGACAAATTGCTTTAGATGCCGATCTATTAGATCGAGATTTCGAGGGGTATGCACCTATTATCGATCGCCTTTCCGTAGCCGAATATTTAGATAAGCACGGGGATAAAATCACCGAACCTTTTATCAGAGTTTTACTCGCAAATACCATTCGTACTGAATATGGTGTTGAACCAGAATTCTCTTCAGCTTTGCAGCTAATTTACAATCTAGCTACTGTTGAATACGATCGAGTTACAGTTTTAGGTGGAAGTGACGAAGCTTATGTAGTTCGAGGCGGTAGTGGTAAAATTATAGACTCTCTAGAAGCAGCAATTCCTCAACAGATTCAAACCAACAAGCGTTTAATTCAAATTCAAGCTTATGGTGATGGTTATCGCTTGATATTTCGCGATCGCTCTGTTGTAGATGCAGATTATGTCATTATTGCTATTCCTTCTTATCTCCACCAAACTTTTTTAGAACGTTTTCAACAAATTATTCCCCAAGCAAAATCTTCTGCAACAGAAAAATCTTTTTATACTAACTGGTATAGCGATCCTTTAATAGGAGGTAGTTACACCAACTTTAAACCAGGACAATATACAGAATTTAGTAAGTTTTTATACGTCGAATCAGAAGTTCCTGAAGAAAACCAAGATGTGAGTTTTGGTAATCTTGTTTTTGCAGGGGAGCATCTTAGCGATGAATTTTACGGTTATATGACTGAACTTCCCCCATACAAAAATACTATTTACAGTCCTAAAGCCCATGCAGCAAGCACTATAGCAGTTTTTTCTTTTGACTCCATACATGGACACAAAAAAGATATATTGACCCCAACGATCGCGATCGCCATCTAATAAAATTACATAGGTGCAATTCCCTCAAACCCCCTTCAGGTCTAGCTAAGAGAGAAATTGTAGCCAGTAACAGGTAGTCAAAAAATCGCTACAACTACCTTAAATGAAGGCTTTCGTCATTTTTCTCAATCGGAAGTTCAGATATGAATGGTGCAGTTCAAACTGGAAGACTCGCAGCTAAAGCGATCGCTACTAAAATTAGCCAAAACCAGAAGCTAATAACTAATTTATTCAATAGATTGAATGCTGGAGGAATTTTTTTGTTAATGCTCCTCCCTCCTACAATTGAATATCCTTTATTTGAATCAGCTAAAAAAAGCTATGAAAAATTACAGCCGCATTATCGAGAACTTGAAGATATTTTCGATCGAGTAGGATTTAAAACTGAGGTCAGTTTTGTTAAATACCCTCTCTCACTAAATAAAGATCAATACTTGAGAATGGTAAAAAATCGATATATGTCTTTACTTTCTATGTTTAGTGATGAAGAGATTAGTCAGGGAATAAAAGAGATGAAAGAAAAATATTCAGAGCAATTAACTCTTGATTTTAACGATGTTTTTGTTTATATTAAGGGTCAAAAATAAGATTATACCGTTCCGCCTAATTAATTGTAATAAATTTTTGTTGGCAATTCTTTCCTTCACCTGCTGCCTCCTGCTTATCACGCCTCCTGCCTTACAGAGAGCGATATTATGGTTGTTTAAGAGGATTCGATCTCAGTTTTAGAAGTAGAAAATAGCCAAGGAAGTCAGCGGTCAGAAGCTAGAAGCTAATTTTGTAACTCCTGAACTCCTGAACTGCTTCTGTAACTATTTAACTTACACTGCTGCTGCTGCTCTTGCTGCTGCTGCTTCTTCAGGATGAATGCCTAAACGAGTTAAATTCAGACGACCTTTGTTATCAAATCCGCGAATTTTAACGACAATTTCATCGCCTACAGCTACTTCATCCTCAACTTTGCCGACTCTACCTTCAGCTAATTGAGAAATATGAATCATCCCTTCTTTACCAGGTAGCACTTCGACAAAAGCACCAATCTCAATGATTCGGGTAACTTTACCCATGTAAACATCCCCTTCACTGAGTTTGCGGGTCATATTGACAATTAATTTTTGGGCTTTCTCTGCACCATCTGCTTCTACCGCAGCGATTGTTACAGTACCATCATCTTCAATATCGATGGTAGCTCCTGTTTGCTCGGTAATTGCCTTAATGGTTTTGCCTGAAGGGCCGATTACCAACCCAATTAATTCAGGGTCGATTTTAACAGTTAACAAACGAGGTGCATAAGGAGAAAGTTGTTCGCGAGGTCGATCGAGTGCTTTAAGCATTTCCTCCAAGATATGCAGTCTAGCAGGTTTAGCTTGTTCGATCGCCTTGGCGACGGTTTGCATCGATAGACCAGTAATTTTCATGTCCATCTGTAAGGCAGTGATACCTGCATCTGTACCTGCCACCTTAAAGTCCATATCCCCTAAAAAGTCTTCTATCCCTTGGATATCGGTCAAGATACGAACTTCCTCTCCCTCTTTAATTAGTCCCATAGCAGCACCACTAACAGGTTTAACAATAGGCACTCCCGCATCCATTAAAGATAAAGTAGAACCACAGACAGAACCCATAGAAGTAGAACCATTAGACGAGAGAACCTCAGATACTACCCTAATAACATAAGGAAATTCTTCTTTAGAGGGTAAAATTGGTAAAAGAGCGCGTTCGGCTAAAGCACCATGTCCAATTTCCCGTCTACCAGGAGAACGCATCGGTTTGGTTTCACCTACAGAAAAGGGAGGGAAATTATAATGATGTAGATAGCGTTTTTCGTCTTGCGGATGGAGATCGTCCCCTAAGTCTTGAGCATCACCTGCTGTTCCTAAGGTGGCGAGGGATAAAACTTGAGTTAAGCCTCGTCTAAATAAGCCACTACCATGGACTCTTGGAGGCAATAAACCAACCCGACAGGATATGGGTCTTACTTGGTCTAAACTCCGTCCGTCAACTCGTACACCTTCGGCGATGATTTGATTTCGCATCAGCTTTTTGGTTAAAGCTTTAAACAGATTGGAGACGGATTTGGGTTCTTCGGCTATGGATATAGCCAGAGGGTCATTTTCTGGTAGTTCGGCGATTTCTGCCTCGATTTTACTCTCTTTGATTTCGTCTAAGGCTGCATCGCGGGCATTTTTATCAAAATCATACTTGGCTAAGACTTCTTTAATTGAGTCGCTAGCCTTGTCGCTGATAAACTTCTCTAGGGCTTCATTAACTGAAGGAGGTTCGGCAGTAGCAATTTCTATTCCCAATTCAGCAATTAAATCTTTTTGTGCCTGAATTAATTCTAGTACTGCTTCATAACCAAAATCGATCGCCTCAATAATATCTTGTTCTGGTAGTTGATTAGCTCCTGCTTCTACCATAACCACACCATCAGGCGTACCAGCGACAACTAAATCTAGATCTCCCTGTTTAACTTCTTTATAAGTGGGATTGATAATAAAATCATCCCCAACTAAACCGACTCTAACCGCAGCCATAGGGCCATAAAAAGGAATTTGTGCCAGTAAAACGGCTACAGAAGCTCCCGTTACCGCTAAGACATCTGGGGGGACTTTTTCATCCATAGATAAAGTCGTCGCCACGATCTGAATATCATCTCTCAACCAAGAGGGAAACAAAGGTCGTAAAGGGCGATCGATTAGCCGACTAGTAAGGGTTGCCTTTTCTGGAGGTCTCCCTTCTCGTCGTAAAAATCCGCCAGGGATTTTACCAACTGCATATAATCTCTCTTCATAATCAACAATTAGAGGGAGAAAATCAATGCCCTCTCTTCCTTCTGCTTGGGTAGCCGTAACGAAAACTGCTGTATCTCCTGATTGGATGAGAACAGAACCTCCTGCTTGTGGCGCGAGCAAGCCAACCTTTAGTCTAATATCCCTACCATCAAAGGATATTGACTTATCAAATTCTTGCATTCAGCTTTTTTTCCTTCTTCACTTTTTCTTGTTCTAGCAGCGATCCTAACATTTATAGAGTCTTAATTCTCTTAACTTAAAATTTAGGAGGAGTAGATTAGACGTAGACTATATAACTATGTATGTATGAGTACGGCAAATTTCTCTTAACGAGTTTTTTCTTTTAAATGGATAAAAGATTTTTTAATATTTTTAATTTAACTGAAGACCAAGCGATCGCTCTCTTAAAAAAACCTCTAGACGAGCTAGAAGATAAATCCGAGCGTTACGTAGCAGCTTCTCATTTAATTAATTTTCCCACCAGGCGATCGATCCAGGCTTTAATAGAAACTATCCAAGATCGAAACCCCGAAATGTATCATCGGATTGCTCGGCGTAAAGCGGTGGAAAGTTTGGGCAGACTTAAGGCGGAATCTGCTTTACCCACGATTAAATCTTGTTTAGCCGATGAAGATCCTTATACTGTGGAAAATGCAGTTTGGGCAATTGGTGAAATTGGTACGCAAGATGAATCTATTTTAGAGGAAATGGCGCAGTTACTAACTAAACCAGAGCAAAATTACCGCATAATCATGCAAACTCTGGCAAAGTTTAACTATAAACCAGCTATAGATAGAATCAAACCTTTTATCGACTCGCAAGACGAACCAATCTCTAGTGCTGCGATCGCTACATTTGCTCGTCTTACAGGAGATTACAGTCAGATGGAGCGAGTAGCCGAGTTTCTCCAGCATTCGAGTGTAAATGCCAGAAGAGCCTGTATTCAAGACTTGATCGATACTGAATATTATCCAGCTATTCCCCAGATTGCGCGATCGCCTATCTCTCTGGTTTTCCGTCTACGAGGGATTAGACTCCTGGCAGCAAAAGGATTACCAAGCAACAAAATTACTTTTGCCGACATCGAACCTAGTTTAGATCTAGTTATTCGCGATCGACCTCAAGATTTGGAAATGGTACACGAGTACGACCAGAAACCCGCTTTAGAATTTTTAATTAGGGAACTTTATCATACTGATTTTGGACGTTGTTATTTAGCCAGTCAAACTTTACTCACCCAATATCCTTCTCAAGCTAGCGAAGCTTTAATGCAAACCTATGCAGAAGAAGCTCGTAGTGATTATGGAGCGCATTATCATGTAGTTAAATTAATTGGTTGGCTCAAATACGAACCAGGAAAAGAGATAATTATAGAAGCATTACATAACACTCAACCCCAATTCCAAAAATCTCGGGCAGCAGCAGCGATCGCTCTTGGTAATATCGGTGCAACCGATGCTATTCCTTTACTCAAAGAAACTCTCAATACATCTATTTTTGACTTGAAATATGCTTCTATTTTAGCCTTAGAGCAATTAGGCGATAATAGTGGTTGGCAAATAGCTGCCAATGATGGAGATTTGCTAATTAAAGCTAAAGCAGAAAGGAAGTTAAGTAATAAGTAATAAGTATAAATTTTGACAACTAACAACTAACAACTAACAACTAATAACTAACAAGGAGAAAAAATTGTCAATAGAAGAACGTTACCCTAATCTGAAACATAAAAATCCCAATCTAAGAGCAAGAACTATGGATGAGATTGCTCAAAATTATACTGAAGACACAATTTCCGAACTAGTATCTATTCTGTATACAGAAGATGTGACTTTTCGGCGTACTGCTGCTAAAACTTTAGGTGTAATCGGCTTAGATACTGTACCTTTTGTGCTAAAAGAATTAAATAATAGCGAAAATCCCCTCGTCAGAGCCAGTTGTGCTGATATTTTAGCTGATATTGTTTTTCAGCATGGAAAATCAGCACAATTTCCCCCAGAAGTAATGGCAGGTTTGCAACAAGCTTTGGAAGATCCTAACCCCCTAGTTTACTTAACTACTATTGGTGCATTGAGTACTTTAGGTAAATCGGCATTTAATATTTTGCAAGAAGCATTGAAAGTAGATAATATCGCCGTACAAGTAGCAGTAGTAGATGCTTTAGGTTCTCTTGGTGATGAAAGAGGAATTGAGCTTTTAAATAGTTTAATCCAGGATGAAAGTGTAGATACTTATATTAGAGACTCTGCTGTTAGTGCTTTATCTCGATTAGAACAAGTAATTAAGTTTAGTCGCTAGACATCATGGGCGATCGAATATTTGAAATTCCGAGAACAAGCTAAGTTATTACTAGAGCGATACTCGTTTAAAATCATAAAGGCAAGATTGGAGCATTTACTCGCTACAATAATTTCGGCAAGAAAACAAAAGGAGAACAAAGTTATTTATGGCACGGGCAAAAATTGGCATCATTGGCGGTAGTGGTTTATATAAAATGGATGCCCTCAAAGAAGTAGAAGAGGTAAAGATAGAAACTCCCTTCGGCTCTCCTTCGGATGCTTTTATTGTTGGTAAACTAGAAGGTGCAGAGGTAGCTTTTCTTGCCCGTCACGGACGCAATCATCATCTTCTCCCTTCTGATTTGCCCTTTCGTGCTAATATCTATGGAATGAAAAAACTCGGAGTAGAATACATAATTTCTGCTTCTGCGGTAGGCTCGCTCAAACAGGAAGTCAAGCCTTTAGATATGGTAGTGCCAGATCAGTTTATCGATCGCACTAAAAATAGAATTTCTACTTTCTTTGGGGAAGGGTTAGTGGCACATATTGCTTTTGCCGATCCCGTATGTAATAACTTAGCAGGTATTTTAGCTGATGCCGTTGCTTCTTTGGAATTACCAGAAGTAAATTTACATCGCGATGGTACTTATGTATGTATGGAAGGACCCGCCTTTTCTACTAAAGCTGAATCCAATCTCTATCGTAGTTGGAATGCGACAGTTATTGGAATGACTAATTTACCAGAAGCTAAGTTAGCTAGAGAGGCAGAAATTGCCTATGCTACCCTAGCTTTAGTTACCGATTATGATTGCTGGCATCCCGATCATGATAGCGTTACAGTGGAGATGGTTATAGGTAATCTTCAAAAAAATGCAGTCAACGCCCAAAAAGTAATTAAAGAAACTGTGAGGAGAATTAATAATAATCCCCCAGAGTCGATCGCTCATTCTGCTTTAAAATATGCTTTGTTGACTCCTTTGGATAAAGTTCCTAGCGAGACTAAAGAGAAATTAGAATTATTTTTGCAACGGTATTTTTAGAGCTTTCTAATTAATATAAAAATAGTTTTCATTGCTGTCTAAATAGTCTCAGATTAAGCCAGATCGATAATTACTTTACCAATTGCTTGTCCGCTATCTTGAAGATCGTGAGCGGTAGCAACTTCTGATAATGGGAAACTTCGAGCAATATTGTGATGTAATGCACCAGTTTCTAAAGCCTTGGTAATATCCCCAATAGCTGTTTGTTTCGCTTCTAGAGGCATAGTATAAACGAGTATGGTACGAAGATTGATATTTCTCATCATTAGTGACAAAATCGGTAAAGCGGGAGCATCATCGGGATTAGCTGCATATATAGCTACTGTGCTATTAGTACGCAAGACCGCATCGGCAACTACTAAATTTTGGCTAAAATTAACATCGACAATCCGATTGATTCCTCTTTCTCGATCGGTAATCTCGCGAATACGCGCTACGACATCTTCAGTTTTGTAATTAATAATATAGTCTGCACCAGCAGCTTGAGCGATTTTTGCCTGTTCTTCACGGCTTACCGTAGTAATTACAGTCGCACCACCCCATTTAGCCCATTGAACTGCATAGTTACCCACTGCACCTGCACCACCTGTTACTAAAATAGTTTTTCCTTTAACTGAACCATCAGCAAAAACAGCACGATGAGCCGTCATTGCAGGAACGCCAAGACAAGCCCCCTCAAGAAAGCTAGTATTATCTGGTAAAGTTACGGCTTGCTGACTGGGTACGACAACATATTCCGCAGCAGTCCCAAATGGTCTTCCTTGTTGTGCTTCATAAAGCCAAACTCTTTCGCCAATACGGTCAGTAGAAACACCTTCCCCTACACTTTCAATTACACCCGCACCATCTTGATGGGGAATAATGCGATCGAAACTCTGGGGAATACTTCCCCAACCACTACGAACTTTGGTATCTGAAGGGTTTACTCCAGAAGCAAATATTTTGACTTTTACCTCTCCCGCACCAGGTTGAGGAATTGGCATTTCTCCGTATTGAATCACTTCTTGGGCTGCACCTTGTTGTTCGTACCAAGCAGCTTGCATTAATTGTTTTTCGCTCATTTTTATTACCTACTTATTTCCGAATTAATAAGAAATTTCAGTTCTATCGCGCCAAAATTTACCTGTTTCCTTTCTTGAAACTTCAGTTGCTAACCAAATAGCTGTATCTGCTCCCTGCTCTGGACTTCTCGGTGCGGATTCACCCCCCATATCGGTTCGTACCCAACCAGGACACATAACATTGACAACAATCCCCTGAGACTTTAAAGCATCAGCCAGCATAATAGTTGCACCGTTGAGGGCGAGTTTTGAGAGACAATAACTAGGAACATCGGCAGACAATCCCTTAATTTCTCCATAACTACTAGAAACATTGATTACTCTGGCATCTTGAGATTTTTGTAATAGAGGTAACAATGCCTGGGTCATGTGAATTGCGCCAAAAGTATTGGTATTAAAAGTTAAATTTAATAACTCGCGATTTATAGTGAGAATATTGACTCCTTCATCGGGATAGATACCCGCATTGTTAATTAATACATCTAGGCGATCGCATTTCTGGTTAATGTTAGTAACTGCTTCTTGAATAGAGCGATCGCTGCTAATATCTAATTCTAATGGAATGACATTACCTTGAAGTTTTTCCGCAGCTTGTTTTGCTTTATCTAAAGAACGTGCGGTAATAATTACCTGATATCCTTTGGCTAGTAATCCTTGAGCGATCGCATATCCGATACCGCGATTACCACCCGTAATTAATGCTATCTTGCTTGCCATTGTTTTTACCTTAAATTTAAAAGATCAAAGGTTCTAATTTTGCCTGGATTTCTTCTATTACTGAAATGGGTGCTTGTTCGATAAATTTAATTCCTCTTATTTTCCAGTCAACACTTCTGAGATGATGAATTAAAACTACTCCTTGAGTTTGCATTTCCTCTGGTAACAATACTTCAAAGCTAAAACCCTTGATTTTACTAGTAATTGGGCATACAAATAACAGCGAAGATAAAGAATTGAACTGTTTAGGAGAGACAACAATAGCAGGGCGATGTCCAGCTTGTTCTCTTCCCGTACGAGGATTAAAATCTAACCAAACAATATCTCCTCGATTGGGAATATACTTTTTGCTACCAGGCTTCTTCACCTACTGCTTCTCCCCAATCGTATTCACCATCAAAATCTTCCCTACTTGCTCCTGCTAACAATTCCTCTAAAGTATATTTAGATTTTTTAGGAGTAATCACTATATTATTTTCGGTGACATCGATAGTAATAGCAGTACCTTCTTTGAGGTTAATTTTATCCGCTACATTTTTGGGAATACGTATCGCAAGGCTATTTCCCCACTTGGCAACAGTTGACATGATTATCTTGTTCTTGAAATAGTATCTACATTGTATCTATTTATTGCATCTTTCAAGTATTTCCTTAAATTCCCTTAAGTGAGCCAGCAAACTCAATAATGTTGCCATCGGCAGTTCGAGCAAGGGTACTGCGTCCATACCGCAGGTTGGGCGTAGGGGAATTGTGAGAGGATAACTTATTGGGTAGGACTATCTTGCTGTTGAATATATCGCTTCACGGTTTCTAGGTT
>JBFRWK010000105.1:0-2728 GCA_051439545.1 Xenococcaceae cyanobacterium
TGATTTGTGAAAGCAACGATGAAATCTTGGCAATTTCATACTAAACCGTTTAGTAGACAAGGGGGCGGGTATGTCGCCACGCGACATACCCGCAACTACTTACTTTTTCCGGCGTATACTTCTAAAACCCTACATAAAGACTCGCGGAAAGTGGGTTGTAATTACTACGGTGGTTAACAAAATACGGATCACAATTTAGGAAATTTCTGAGCCAAAGAGAGAAATTGTTGGGAAATAAACCCCGTCCAGTTTTCCAACTGGAGTGCCAAGGGTAGTAATATCTGGGTAAGTGCAACACAAAAACGGTAATTCGCGAGATTTGGAAGCCCGCGCTTTATCCGTAGAGTAAGCGTCGGGAGAAGTAACGGAATTAGATTTAATCGAATCCGTCTAATTTTTTTAAAAAACCTTGTTCCAGAGATCGATTTCAATCTTAGGTTCTGCCAAATATTTCTCTGCTTTCTCAGTGAATATTTGGATATAAGACATCTGCAAATAGCGATGATAATCTTCTTTGCTCATCCAGTTTTCGTAAAGCATAAATCTTGAAGGATCGCTTTGAGATTGATAGAGATTGTAATTAATACAGCCTTTTTCATGGAGAATTAACGGAATAATTGCTAAATATTCACGTTTAAACTCTTTTTCCAACCCAGATTTAACTCTAATGTGAATAGTAATAGTAAAAGGTGACTTCATAAATTAGAAACTCTCGAATAATCAATAGAATTTTTGCATGAATCATGAATATTTGTTGTGTTATATCATTCCTCATACATTAAAAAAGGCTTATCTTTGAGCTATAATTCAGGATTTACCAGGCTATGAGTTACTATAGACAGTGATTTAAGTTTTTTTTATTAATAAAAAATAGATTGTTATCTGTCTTACTAATACGGGGTAATTGCTGTTAGCGATTATCTTTTAGCTAACAACTTCAACCGAGCGAGCGACTAGACTAATTGTCTAACTCTTAATACGGTCTAGTAATATGAAATATTTAAATATAGCGTTTCTCGAATTCATGAGGTAGGTCTTACTATTGCCGATTCCCGATTCCCGATTCCCTAAAACCCAAATTTACTGTACCTCACCAATATGAGAATTGCTATATACCTACCCTTATGAAGATGGGTAGATAGCTTGAAGATTTGTTTCCTAACTAATAAATATGCAAGTTAAATGGAGATTAGCTTAGATGTGGAGTAACTTACTCAGGTCAACTAATTAATTGTTAACGTTTCCTAGCACAAAGAGCCATCCATTTTGGATTATTATCTCCTTTTTGTCGTGCATAATAACCAGGAACAGATTGAAATTTCAGGTCTTCTTGGTCAAATCCAGCTTCTTTTACATAAGTTTTCAAGTCTTCTAATAATGATGAAGCTAGATAAGGTTCTGAATTAACCCAAACTTCAGTATCTCGAAAATAACGAGCAATAAAATTGGACGGAGATAAAAATAAGTTACTTTCCATGTGAATCATTATTCCACCTTTTTTTAGGAGGCGATAGCTTTCAGCAAATACTCGTTTTCTTGCACCACCAGGAATTTCATGTAGCAGGATATGACTGACAACTAGGTCGAAAGAATTAGCTTCAAATTCGGTTTTTTCAGCATTTTGTTGCGAGAAATAAACTTTTTTATCCAGTGCTTTTGCTCTAGTACTAGCGTATCTTAACAAAGATGCTCCTAGGTCAATTCCCCATACCTCTGCATCGGGATATTCTGAAGCGTAAGGCAGGGTGCTATGTCCAACCGAACACCCCATATCTAGAATCTTTTGAGGAGTGAATTCTGGGTAATAATTTAACAGAACATTATTAATTATTGTATGACCCAGTTCATCATTTAGTCCCCCAAACCAACCTTGTCCATACAGAAAAACACCGTGGTCATACATAGCTCCCGTCCAGAAATCAGATTCATCTTTATTTTGAAGATAACCACCTGGCATCCGATGGATGTTAACTTTTAATTGATGACGGGGATAGTCAAGTTCTGAATTTAATTCTAATTTTCCCTTATTTGGAACCTTTTGATAAAATTCAAATTCACTCTTTAGTCTATCGCTGTCGCTTTTAAGGTCAATTGACACTCTTTCCCAAAGACGATCTTGCAAGATACTACGGCGTTGGTTAGCTGCTTGTATTTCTGGAGTTGCGTCTAATTCTTGACGAATCTGACGATAAGATAATTCCGAATTATCAGACTTACTATAATTGGCAGATATTTCTTCAACCTTATTTTTAAGTAGTAGAAAAAACTCCTGACGAAAGTTTTTTGTTTCTCTAGCTAAAGCCAAATTTTCTTGATCAGAATGGGCTTGAGGAATTAATGGATGTTGTGTCTGAGAATAAAGAAAAACCATAATTTTAGATTAATTCATTTATCAAAAGTAATAAGAGACTTGGTAGGGGTCAAAGGAATAGGTAATAAGTAAGAGCGGAGTTTATAAGTTTGTTTATAATAAAAATGTTACCAAAATTCATCACAGCAATGCGATCGCCAAACAATCTAGCTACTCAAAGATAGTGAGTAATAAATAAAAAGACCGAACTTAGCCGATTGCATAAATCTCAAAAACTTTAGTTTGGTGTCAAGTAGACGAGCGCGGGAAGGGGAGCTTTTTAAAAGTTTTAACCTTGTGTTCAAAGACGATTCGTTTAGTTCTAAAGCTCCCCATCTCCCCCTGCCGAGGTTTCCGAAGCTTCGGAACGCGCGAGGT
>JBFRWK010000106.1:0-6334 GCA_051439545.1 Xenococcaceae cyanobacterium
TCATTCAACCAATCATTCAGACTACACAAATACAGTCCCACCGCTATCAAAATATGTTGTAAATGAGTTTTAGCTAAACCAACATACCGAGAGCGACGGAAAGCTGACCGTCTGACACCTTGAGAGATCGTTCCCTCAATTCCTGCTCTTAAGTTGTAGGTTTTAAGGAATTCAGGAGTATGTTGAACTTCACGGCGAGAGTGAAGAGCAATATATTCGGGTTTCGGATGAATCGTCAATCCTCTTGGTTCAACTTTGGCACGGGTACATCGACTACGAGAAGGACAAGGAGAACAGCTAAATTGAGAAAATCGGATATTAATTATTGGCTGTCCCTTCTTATCAGTTTTTTTAGTCCAAGTTTTACTTTGATGACCTCTAGGACAAATAGCGACTTGTTTGTCCCAATCAATTTGAAAATTAGAATTAGCAAATTTGGGATGATGTTTGGCTTGCCAAGTAGGGTCATTGCGAACTGGACCAATTAATTCGATTCCATAGTTTTCTTGAGCAGAAACTAAATGTCCTGCGGTAATATAACCCAAATCCATCAAGTGTTCCTCTGGGAGTAGTGATTTCTCAAGTAGGGCGTGATGAATTGGTTCAACTACTGCTTCAGAGCGTGACAGTAGATAAAGTTGTCTCAACATGAGTAATCAAGTGAGGCGTGTCTTCATCGCAGATTTCAGTTACATGAGCTTTGTAGCCTACCCAATTTACACTTCTTTTAGAACTGTAGTGAGCCTCTATATCATAAGGGGAATGAATCGCGATAGTCGAGGGAGGCATATCAGATGGCGATCGCCATTTCACTTTTCCGTCAATGGGGGCATAAAATTGTTGAACCCAGACCTGTCTGAGGATTTCTACAGCAGGAAGGTAACGTAACCATTCTGGAGCATTCAGAGCATAAATTCTTTCCAGTAAACTAAAACCATCTTCTCCCATTTGATTACCTAAAGTCTCTCGTTCGGAATCTAATTTAGGCAGACGGTAGTTTTCAACTCTTCTTCCATAACGGTCAAACCAATCTTTCTTGAGGCATTTAGCTAACCAATCAGGGGCAGCCACCGCTAAACTATTGAGGGCTGCCCGCATTGTCTCCCCCAAGGTTTCTAGCCGATTGAGAGGGCGAATTGCGCACCATTATATGTGTAGAATCGGTGCGTTGTCGCTTATGCCCTTTAATTAGTTCTTTTTCTCGTAATTGTTCTAAAATTCGGTTGAGTAAAAGTTCTTCAGCTCCTCCTTCAATCAAGCGTTTACGAAACTCACGTTATTGCTGAAAAATCAAAACCAGAATCTTCTAAAGGCAGAGAAAGTGCGTATTTCCAATCGATTCTGCCTCTTACTGCAGACGGCACGCTTGACGGTCTGATAAATTTTCCATGTACTGCATGACACAGATTAAAGCTAAACGCCAAGGGGATTGGGCAGGTTGACCTTTCACTGAAAATAAATCCGCAAAGTCCTCGTCAACGTAAATACTGCCCAAGGTATCTCGAATCTTAACGTAAATATTACCTTTGGGGAAAGCAGCTAAAGCGACTCGTGCGGTTTCTTCTGGCACTGGTGGAATAGGTTGTGGATGTAATGACATTGGTTCAAATTGTCCCCAAATTACTATTTTCAGGATATCGGTTCCAACCATGTAATACTTGGAAATTAATTTTACCTCCCTCTTCCATGTAATACTTGAGAACTTGTCTGCTGTCTTACAGAGTCTTTGTACTAATTATCTGGCTGGAGATTACGATTGAAACTTTAATTGATTACTTTCGCCAACAGTATCTTGGCTAGTTTTAGCCCGAAAAAAGAAAAAAGTTATTACACTCCATTAGGTGAAATAACTCTAAAACGTAGGGTTTATCAAACTGATAATGGACTCAAAGCGAAGGTTGATAAAGAATTAAGATTTCCTCAAGATAAATGGCTACCAATGGTATTAGAAGAGCGCTTGTGCATTAGGAATAAGTAGTGAATTTCCTAATTCTCATAAGCTTTTTCAAAAATGGACATCAAATAATCTAACAGAAAAGACTATAGCTAATCAAGTAGAAAAAATTGGAAATATTTTACAAAACCAAGAATTTGAATCCCCTGAAAAGTTTAAAACTTGGTCTTGTAATAGATCAATAGAATCAGACAAAACTCTTGATTTGTTGTATATAGGGGTTGATGGAGTAATGACTCCATTAAATAAAAAGGATTTGATTGATGCGATTCTTAATTTAGAACGTTATTTAACAAATAATAAAAATCGAATTGATTATCAATCTTATTTAAAATCTGGCTTGATGATTGGTTCTGGAGTTGTTGAAACCTCAAATCGACCTGTGGTAACACAAAGATTAAAACAAGCTCCGAATGCACTGGTCTATTTTTGGCGCTGAGGGTATTATGGCTTTGAGGGCAGCATATTTAAGCAACTCTAGCCGTTGGTCTGATTTTTGGTCAGACAAAAGTATAATAAAAGGTAATAAGAAGTAAAAATTGCTCTGATTTTCGTTCATTTTAATTGAGTAGTGGTCGCAAAAAAACAACAAAAACAATTAGAATTAGCCCGATTAGATTTAGTGGAAGAAGCCACCAGAATCAATGAACGACAATAGAGTTAAGGAATTAGTTAGCGAAATATTTACGATAACTATTCTCTCCTTTCCCACCCTTTTTTTCGTTCACCCGGGGATAAGCGATCGCGCTATTGACCCAACGATGTGGGAGGCGCAAATCAGAAGTGATGGAATGGCAGCCTGGGTAAACGATCATCTCATCCAAGACTGTACGGGAATAACACGGATAGGAAGTAACAAATCTGAATGGAGTTCGGAAACAGAATACGATGGGTCGCGATCGACCCTGTATGGAAGTTACGCACTTTATTGCCAACAGACTAACAGGAGTGCCAAGTCACCCCAAAACTTCTCGGCAGAGCTATTAGAATTATGCACCAGGATTCTAGGTTGGCAAGTGGAAAAAGATAGGGTAAAAATGGCGGGGCAAACCGTTAGGGTAATTAAGGGATTGAGATTGCGTACGCATGGAGATGGCGAGCGACCTACGGTAGAGGAGATTTTAGAAGGGTTTTCTGAGACGGGGAGACTCCGAGACGGGGAGACAGGGAGAGAGTTTGAACCTATTTGTCCCCAAGTCCCCTCTTCTCCAAATCACCAAGTCTCTTTTAGAGAGGGTGACAGGGGTGGTGACAACCGAGGTGACAACTTAGGTGACAACTCGAAACCCTTGCCAAATATAGAAAGTGCGCGGGGGGACAACCTGGGTCAAATTAATAAAGAAGAAAAAAATAAATCTAATTCTTCTAATAAAAATCAAACTGTCCTTTCACAAATAAATTGGCAATCTTATCCATACAACAGTAGTAAAGAGAAGAATAAAAAAGAAAGAGCTTCTTTGGTTAAAGAAAAGATTTTAAACTGTGGGACAAGTAATGAATTGATTGAGCTAAAAATAAGTGAAAGAGAAATAGATTGGCTGAAAAAGAATGTCTTAACCCAAGGCGAAAGAGAACAGCTTAAGGAAATAGAATTAACGAGACAGGGGAATTTACTTTCGGTTGATTCAAGCCAAGAGAAGGCAGAAGTTGTAGGGCAGAGGGCGCGGAATGCGCTTGGGAACGACTCGGAGTCAAACTCCGAGTCGTTCCCAAGCAGAAGGTCACTTGGAAAGGAGAGAGCTTGGACTCCCACCAAACCTCTTCCGACTTTTTAAGTCGGGGCTTGTATCCTCAAGGGATAAGTTTGAAGGATAATCCTTCTGCCGTCTGCGCTGTCACGCCCTCTGCCTTGTATTATCGCACCCACAAAGCATATAACGCTTATTGAGTATGAGTTTGAGTCTTGTGGATATTTTACACATAGCTAAAAGCAGTTAGCCATATTATACAACGCTAATTATTCTGGGGTATGTTACAGAATTACAAGACTTTAGGGTTGCCCTCGACCTTAAACTCTCTCTTTAAGTAGTTTTTAGAGTTTGAAAATCATCAACTATAATCTCTATTCTCAATTAAAAATTAGTTGTTATCTATGATAAAGGCTGAAAACCCTATCATACATACAGTCATCACAACTGGCAAAACGCAGGGTTGTCGGTATTAAGATTTGTCAAGCTATAAGCTGAGTTAATTATAAGAACTATGACTAAATTGATTATTCAAGATTTAATTTAGAATATTTTTGAAAGAATAAGTACAAGGCAATATCCAGAAATATTCTAGATATCGTCCCAATATAGAGTGATTTAAAGCCTTTCAGAAATGTCTAGAAACGCCAATAAATTAACACGTCAACAAAAGCGGTATCAACCCCCAATTAACTGGATAATTATCCTGCTTCTACTACTGTCTACAGTAGCCGCAACCTTAGTGTTAATCTTTCGCGGAAATGAAATTGCTCGCTGCCTTCATCCTGAGGTCTTTAAGCTTCTCGCCAATCTAGTCATCACGTTAGGAATAGGGGGTCTTGGCGCATTGTTTCTCAACGGAATAAATGCATCTCGCGAACATCGTGAGGTCAATCGAGTACTTCTACGTACTAACTTGGATAATCTGGTAGATTTATATAATGAAATCAAGAGTGTACGCAGACGTTTGAGAGTCCAAGCTATACGTCCGAGCTACACAGACCCAAAGGCATATGTGCTGAGGGAACCCTATAATTCCTTGCTCGAAGAGCTCAATGAATCTCAGCTTAGCCTGGAGACTCATAAGCGGTTAGTAGAAAGAAACATGGCTTTGTCCGCCAAACTAAAGCAGCTGCTGAAGGACAAACTTTACAAAGCCGAGTCATACCTGAATAAAATTATTGGTGAATGGGAAGATACAGTCAATCAATTCAACGATAAACTAGCTGAGAATAGGCTTAATAATAGTCAATTTAAAAATTTGAAGTTTTTTGTGAAAGATAAACATGCTAAGTTCATACCCAACTTTGTCGAACCTATGACGGAGGTCTTTTCCATCCTGACCGAGGAAATCTTGAAGTAGCTGAGACCATTACATCTATCTATCAAGCTCTTGCAGCAGAGGAGTAGGGTAAGGCATTTGTTTTATGCGAGAGTTAGTCCAGCATTGCTAGAGGAGGATATCATAACAAATATTTTGTTAAATTATTTCTAATTCTCACAATCTCACGAAACGGTAATATAGTTGAAACTATTATTCTAAACAGGTTTGAGTTTAATATAAACCTTTAATGTCAGAATTGTAATCCCTAAATCATTCTAGCTTGTATAGTCACAAAAAGCTCCGACTGATGGGTCGAATAAAACCTTACAAGTCCCAGTAGCACCATTGCGATTCTTCCCCACAATCACTTCCATTACTCCATTATCCTCGGTATCAGACTTGTAATACTCATCTCGATAGAGCATCAAAAGCAGATCGCCGTCTTGTTCAATATCTCCACTGTCTTTCAAAGAAGCCATATTGGGACGTTTGTTACTTTGAGATTCAACACCTCTGTTGATTTGAGCCAAAACAACAAATGGCACATTAAACTGTTTGGCTATATCTTTACAAGCACCACTATATTTACCGATAACTTGCGCTCGGTTTCCTGCTGCTCTATCTCCTAGCTTCTGAATATAATCCAGTACAACTAATCCTAGTTCTCCTCTCTTAGACTGAATTTTCCTTAACTCAGAACGAATTTTAGCAGGGGTTAATTGCTCTGCTGGAGTATCATTAATCTCAATGGGTAATTCAGCTAAATCACTCAAACCATTAACTAAAGAATCCATTTCATCTTGATAGATGACATTATTCATTAATCGCTGAGAATCAATGCCAGTGTGCATTGCCAAAAATCTTTTAGTTAACTGTTTTCTAGACATTTCAGCACTAAAGAAAACCACAGGCTTTTTCTCATTGGTGGCAATATAGTTAGCCAAGTAACAAGCCAACCAAGATTTCCCCATACTCGGTCTAGCCGCAACAATAATTAAATCTTGTTTAGTTAAACCACCAATGAGAGAATCTAAGTCAGTTAAACCAGTAGGATAAAAAGGTAATGAACCCTGTTCTAATTCATTAAAGATATCAGCTAAACAGTCATTAATTGGTTCAGTGGTAAACTTGTCTTTCTTATCTGTAGTTAAGTCAAATATCTTAGATTCAGCGAAGTCAAAAACTGTTTCTAATTCTGTGCTGGTATCGTATCCTAAATCAACTATTTCATGACCAGTAGCAATTAACGGGACTTAGACAATTTTTACCCATCAAAAAGGGGTGAAAGCCTTACCAGACGCTGATTTTACATCGAAGATGTAAAATCAGCTGAAACCCAGCTATATTAAGGATCTAGCTATTTTGATG
>JBFRWK010000107.1:0-8226 GCA_051439545.1 Xenococcaceae cyanobacterium
ATGATAGACTAAACGTCCACCTCGTCTAGGTTTAGATATTTTTGACCATAAAATATAGATCCAAATATTAACCATTAAAAATGAAATTCCCAGATATAGTAATCTAATTATAGGATTTTTAGTAGTAGTTCTAATGCGACAAAAATTTTTAAGACGGTAGCTAGTCTCAACAGCGTGATTGGACAAGCTGGGGAAACCCCAGCGTCCCTCACGCTCAATTCCAAATCTTTGTCGATAATTTTGATAAATAGAATCCAAGCTAATCTCTACTTTGTAAACTACATAAGGTAAATATTCAATCCCGTGTTTTCCTCTTTTGCCTCGACGATACTTAGTAACGATATAAAGAGGAAAAGTAACTTCATTTTCTTGACCTTCGTTCATTGTATGAAAAGTTTTATAAATTTTTCTTCTTGACTAGGCTTTCCATGCCGAAGGAATCAAATTTAAATCGATAGCTAGTTTATGTTTTCCTTTTCTTATCCTACGGGGTAGCTTACTGATTAAGGCTAAGTTTAATTGATTTTCTAATTGTTTAAAACTTTCCAATTTGGCTAAATAATTTCTAACAGTTTTACCAGAGTAAGACTTTTTTAATTTTTTAGCTGCGTTCTCTACACTATCAATCTGACTGGCCGCCCCTATGATTATATTGTATAAATCTTCTTGACTAGAAGCACCTTTAGTTTCGAGTGGTATATATTCTAGCAAACAGTCAATAACTTCTTTTCGAGTTTCTTGGTCGGTTAAAGCAGCTTTTTCAGTTTTAATTTTCAAGTATTTTCACCAGTATATTTTCAATATTGTTGATAATTTAACAATATTTAAGCCTCTGGAGATATAATCAAAATTTTTCACCGAACAATTATATAAATAATACTTATATTTTATTCGTAATTCAGAACATTTGTATTATTAAAGCTGTATTTCTAAATTAATTGGCGAGCTGGCGATCGCCTCAAAAAAAAATTTCCATCTACTGGAAATGGATAATGCGATCGCCCGCAGAACTAATCGTATTACCTGCGATCAAGAAGAAAGACTCAAATACGGTTATAAACTAATTACTCATTTCCGTTATGCTCAAGACAAACAACAAGTGGCAATTGTTACAGCCAATGACGGTACAGAATTACTCCGCCTCAGCTATGGAGAAACTGCGGAGATCTGGAGAATCAACCAAGGATTGACGCGCTCGAAAGAAAAAGGTTTTAAGCTAGATACTACTTCTGGAGAATGGGTAAGTAAGGAGCAAAATCAGTCCACAGAAACAGAAGCAGTAGATACTAATGTTCATCTCATGGTTAAAGATACTTCAAATATTTTGATGATCGAACCTCAAGCTCTTCCACAGAAAGATACCGAAGCTTTTATCATTACCTTACAATATACTCTTCATGATTCGGAAGAACAACAACAGCGCGATCTCGTTAAACGACAAAACTTAGAGTGGAATTGTGGCTATCAAATTATTGAATTTAATTATCAACAAGAATGGCTTGCCACTCTAGAAAAACTACGCTCTTTAATCTGAAGTAATTTTATTATTTAGTTTGGCTCGGATTATTACTAATTTTTTTGATTTCATTGTCCCAGTCAATAGAAATGGGAGAAGAAATATTTGTTTCTATATCTACAATGTCATTCAGAATAGTAGTAAACAAATTAACTAATTCATTTTTGGATAATTCTAAATAACGATAATGATCATTAGGTTCTTCAGGCCAGTGAGGCAGACGCGGATCTCCCAGTCCCAATTTCTCAGCACATTGTATAAGATCGTAGTAGTCAGTGTACCAAATATCAACTGTATCCATATCGGGAAATAGGCGACCAGTTTGACCTAACTCCCCCACAAAGTTAACCAGCTCGTCTTTTAATTGACTGGGATAGTCATATCTTTTTAGGGCTTCTCCTAAAGCTTCTCCCAACCTTTTTGCTTGACGAAAACTTATTTCCCTATCTCTATTAAATAAGTTAAAAAGCTTACTGGGTTTTTCTTCAAAAAATGTAGATTTTGGTTTGGCATCATGCTCCGCTCTGGATTTTTTCTGGAAGGGATTTTTAATCGCTAAGTCAAATAGATTTAAAAACATATCTTTCGGGACAAGTTTTAACTAAAAAAAGCTATATCTCAACCTAACTCCATTCAATTCGATGAGCTATGATCTTGGTCGATCTCCATCCAAAGAAGAAGGAAATCGCGAGTAGCACAATTGTCACTTAAAAAAATAAAAGAGACAAAAAAATCTCACCAAACCGTTCGGAAAATAAGGTGAAAAAATTGTTTTGAGACAGCCTTGAGAACAATAATGCTAAGGCAAAGACCCGCCATCCCACTGATGCTTTGGATCGGGGTAAAATGCAATGCCCCCACCTTCACCACCACCAGAACGAATCGCCACTAACCATCCCCCAGGGACTTTGGCTCGCCATGCGCCTAATCCACCGATTGGTTGGTTTTTACAGTTGAGTTTTTCCCAACAAAGTTCTGCCATGGGATTTTTCTTGAGATAAATTGCTTAATTGCTCCGATTATTTTAAATAATTGCACTGCAAAATACAAGACAAATAGCAATAAAATTAATTGCATATGTAAGCAATTAAATAATTCTTTTGTTGCAATAATTAAGAAGTTTTTAAAGTATTGACAGGCTTAATAAAATAGTGATAGATTCCAGTGAACAAAAGCTAATTAAGTCAAAGAAAGCTGAGAAAGTATTAATATTTTCCCTACGAATAAAGAGAAATAAATAGAATAACCTTGGTATCACTTCTGATTAATAGTCATTGAAAACTAGAGGAAAAAGTAATGGAATTAGAGCTACTTGAAAAAAAAGAAACCTTAAATACTCGGACATTGAGTATTATAATTAACTTAAATCCCTGTCTGACTGAGAATGAAAACCTGTTATTGTCTTATTATAAAAGGGTTAGGGCAACTTGGTCTAATTCTGCCATTAAAGCAGTGCAAAAAGCTACAGGATTGAAATTAACGTCGAAGCTCAATCGTTGTCAATTTGCAATTGAAGCAGCTAAGCTTCAATTGCAATTCATGCAAGCAGAAAGCCAGGAAATTAATTGTTATCTTGAAGTAGAAGAATTACCCGTTGCTAATAACCATATTGTTGACGAGTTACCAAGCATTACTTCTGTTCAAGTAGAACAATTAAATTCAGAACAAGAAGAACAATTAAATACACAAAAGCAACTACAAATTGCACAAGAGCAAATTAATAAGTTATCAGCGCAATTAAAAGAGAAAGAAGAACAACTGGAGCAGGAAAAAGAACAGTCAGAACAGTCTAAAAACTTTGCAGCACTATTACTAACTAACAGATTGTTAGCCCCTGGACTTCCTCTTAATGGAACTGAAGATAGTCCAGCTATGAGAATCCTCGGCTCACCCAAAACCTTGACGGAACTCGAAGCTAACTATCGAGAACTGATTAAGCGTGAACATCCAGACGTGTCTCCTTTTGCTCAAGAAGAAGCAATTAATCGGTTTGCCTATGTGCGCTCGCTTTATAGAATAACTAGGGAGCATTGGCATCATTTAAAACCAACAGCGACAATTACCAAAAAGATGCTGGAGAAAAGAATGAAAGCACCTGTGCCATTTAACCCAGAGAGTTTTTGGGCTGCCTGAAATAAAACAGTTTCAATTTTGTTACTCATTCGACAACTAAATAAATAGGCAATTTGGCAACGACAATTAAACGAAGAATGGCATAGTTATATTGAGGTAATTTCAGTACAAATAGACTGATGATGTTGGGTTTAGAGTGAGACGATGTGCATTATTAACTCTCAGCAACAAGCCAACAATTCAGCTTTAGTTAGCTGGAGGAGAGTGTTATGTCATCCCCGAACTCACAATTCGACCCGACGAGTAGGGCTTTAGAAATAGAGGTAATTAAGCGTTTTCGAGACTTAGCTCCGTTCATTCCCCCCAAATGCCTAGTTTTTCGCCAACGTAACCCCGAGCGAACCGTACTTTGCTTAGATTTTGCTGATTGTCCTCAAAAACTGAAAATGAGTCCGAAAAAATGGTCAAAAATTACGCTCTTGTTGGCCAACTCCTGTAATGAGCTAGGGTTGGCTAAATCATTGCTGTTTAAGAATGGTAAGCAAATACTGGGATGGATAGGTCTAAAGCCGATACAGTAAGCTGAACTAGAATCATCCTCTCCTCTGAGTAGCACACTTATAATTCAAACCTTTAAAATAGAAACCGAATAATCTGTAGCTAATCAAGCTCTTATTAAGGTAAAGAAAGGTTATAATTTAAACTCTCAAGCCCCAAATTGGAAGCAATACCAATACCCCATGTGCAAAGCCGAGCGAGTAGCATGTTTTAGCAAGGATTGCATACATACTACTAAATGGAGACTATACCTGGGAAATTCACCCTTCAGAAGGAGGAATTGAGGAAAAGGGGACAGTAGACTCAATAAAGCAGTTAACAATCGGATAAGATGATTCAAGGTAAAACACCAGAGATTACGATTAAGTTCAGTTCATTACCAGAGTTACCAACAGAGGGAAAGAAAGTAACTGTAGAAATTCTGTCAGAAAACAATCTGAAAATAAAAGCTGAACTCAATCGGAAGACCTTGAAGAAACAGGTAAGCAAGATGGAGGAGTACGAAAACTGGATAGGTGCGATGTCAGGGAAAATTAAAAGCGTTGCACCAGGAGGAATAGTCGAGTTGGAATCGGCAGGAATCCAAATATTTGAAGTCAAAGCCAAAGAGACAGTAGCCCAGTCTGCCAGCCAAAATGGAGGAGTTTCTCAAGTTCAAGAAGTCAGTAAAACTATCGACTCAGAACAATTGGAGAAAGAAGCCAAAATCCAAAAATTAATCGCTACTGCCACCAGCCCCAGAGATAAAGCTTTTTATCAAGAGCTTCTCCAGAAGACCATGGCCGAAAGAGCAAGTACTACAGTAGAGTCAACCAAATCGGTGAACTCATCAGAGTCTAATCAAACCAAGAAGAAAGAGAACCAAAAAAAATCGGTCGAAAAAAAACCACCTTCAGAAGCCATATTTCAAGCGGTAGGAGTAATTAAAGGATTAGTAGTATACCGTGATGAGAAGTTAAAAATCCAGCTAGAGTCGAAGGAATACGGATTACTCTCAGCACCCTTAAAAGATAAAAGAAAGAAGTTTGAGGGATTAAAGAAGGAAATAAAAGAGAAAGGAAGCAGTGAGAAAGTGTTAGTAGTATATCCGTCGGTGAACTACTTCAAGGAGGGGTCAGAGCAGAGAAGAGCAGTATTATTCAGAGTGGTAAGTATCAAGGCAGTCAAACCAGACGTAGTGACTTGGAATGAACTAAAAGAACGAGAATTTAAGCTATCAGGAACATGGCAATACATAGGTGAACAAAGAGCGGTGGCCATCTGGAGAAATTGGTCAGAAAGCCTAGAGAAATATCTAGAAAAAGCATCGAAGCAGCAAAAAGGGAAGATGCTCAAACCATCCTATCTGCCAGTGGAGTGGTCGGATGCACCAACAGAAGCATTTAGATTTCAAGAGTCAGAAACAGAAAATCAAAAACCTTATTTCGTCAGTGTGAAAGCAGTATTTGAACCAGGATTAGATCAATTTAAAGTGATTGAGCAGTTAGCCAAGCCTAGTCCAAAAATTCCGAGATATCTATCAGCTCAAGCCCAAAATTAAATCTTTTTGACATTAACAGCACAGGGGCCTTTTTTGCCTTCACCAATTTCAAATTCAACAGGATCGCCATCGTCAAGAGTTAAGCCCCTAGTTTCCGAATGGTGGACAAACAAATCACCTCCACCATCATCTTGTTTAATAAAACCAAAACCTTTCTCGGTATTAAACCATTTAACTGTTCCCGTTGGCATTGCTGCTATCTCTAATTGTGTTGATAACTTGATGGATAAACGGCGCGAGCCTCTCCTCAAGATGATCTTACTATACCTAAAATAAAAGACCACAATAAGTAGTATTTTTGTAGCTTAAGCTCTTAAAAGACCTGCTCGATCGCATCAGAAAGTTGTTTACAGATAGTAACCATAGGAGAATCCGAGGGCAAAGTAAAAGCAGTTCCTCCCAGTCCTTTCATAGCTCTTTTAGCTGATTTCTTCATGGCACTGTCTTGAGAGTTAGTTAAGGCAGAGGTGATCAGGCGGAGCCTGGCAGCGAAGCCGATCGCTTTAATTTGCGCTAGAGTTTCTTGTTTATCTTCATCATCTCAATCTGTTTCAATAAATTCCTGATAACAAGATTGACAGAGTGCTGGGATTGAGCTTATCATGATGGGCTATAGATTATATAATATATAGACTAAAGCTTATATTTGAGCTTGGTGATTGAAGCTGGAAGGTAGTTTCAGGGGACAATTTCTCTGAGGAAATACTCATGCTTAAGAAAACTTTATTAGTGGTTGTTGGGGCTGTAGCCGTTGGGATAGGGTTGGCCAGGTCCGCATCGTCAGCTACATTCAAGATTTTTTACGATGACACGCTTGGTGGAGGTATAGACGGTAATCTAGTTGGGACTGGCACTTTCAGTTTTGATGGGCCAGGTTACGAAGGAGAATTGGCATTAAGTAGCCTGACTAACCTTCAATTTTCGGCCAACATTGCTGGCTCTGTATTTGAAGATATCCAAACAGATTTAACTCAGACTAAACTGCTGATATTTGAAGACGCGGGACAAACTTTGGCTACCTTTACTGGAGTTGGAGGTCTTTTAATTGGTGGTTCATTAGATGTCCAAAATGTGAGGGATTTTATCTCACATGAGCCTGGTGTTGCTGGAGAACCATGTTGTGGAGGGACAGATCTGAGCAGGTTATATGGTCTTGGGAGTCTTGGTGGCCCTAGTGGGAACTACCAAATGGTACTGGCCACAACATCTGAACCCGTCAGCGTCCTCAGCTTTTTGGCAATTGGTGCTGTCGCCGTAGGCACTGCACTGAAGAACAAGAAAGCCACTTAATTGGAGATGATTTGTGGGGTTAAGGGGGTTGGAAAGAACGGTTGTGTCGTCAAAAGCTGAGAGGATGTACGAAAAGTTAAAAAAGTTACGCTAATCGCCTAACCATAATCCGAACCATCGCTGCATAGATAAATGATTCAGCCGTTTCAGGTAAGACTTCGTAATCAATTGTCAACCTTCGATAACGCATGAACCAGGCGAATGTTCTCTCTACTATCGCTCCGCCAAGGTAAAACCTTGAAACCTTTAGTCTGATTGCGTTTTACTACTTCCAAATCTAAATCATAATCCGACTGCACCTGATTGTCAAAATCTTCTCCTTGATAGCCTCCGTCAGCAAAAATCTTTGCTAAGCGGGGAAATTTAGCCTTAATCTGCTCTAGTAGTTGAATAGCTCCCTTCTTCTCTGCTAAATTAGCCTCTGTAACTATTACGACTAATAATAACCCTAAAGTATCGACTACAATATGTCGTTTGTGACCTTTGATAAACTTGCCCCCATCATAACCAACTTCAGGAGCTATTTCCGTAGTTTTAACTGATTGACTATCTACAATTGCTGCTGAGGGAGTCTTTTCTTTCTGCACTTGAGTCCGAACTTGTTCTCGCAGAACTTGATTGAGCTTGAGCCAAGTTCCTTCTATACGCCAAGCTCGAAAGTAATGATAGACTGTAGACCCAGGGGGTAAATCATGAGGCATTAGTCGCTCCTGCACAACCTGAGGCAAGAATATAAAAGATAGTATTAATAATTTCCCGCATATTGACAGTTCTACGACGACCACCCGTTTTAGGAGCTGGAATCAAGGGTTCGAGGATAGCCCCGAAGTGGATTGGAAACATCTGTAGAATAAGGTTTTCTCTGAGTCATAACTCCTAGTTTATTTGTACTTAGGAGTTACATTTTAGACTTTTCGTACATCCTCTAAGGATTTGAGCAATATTTTTGACTTAATTACAACTCAATTTGTCTGAATTATACGTACAATTACTGAAAGTAAGTTTAGGTTATTATACGTGCGTAAATATTCGTGTAAAGATTTGAAAAATGTAATATTTTTACTCTTCTTCAGTTCAGAACTAATGTGAAATGAAACTAGTGCATAACACAGTAATTATTATCTGGACTTTCGGAATTCGATCGCCAAAAAAAGCTCAAATAAATGTCTCAAGTTGCTTGTACTTGAATTCGAGTAGGTTTTATCCCCAAACAAATCCTCGCACAGCTTTATGGGCAATAAAAAATTCC
>JBFRWK010000108.1:0-18553 GCA_051439545.1 Xenococcaceae cyanobacterium
CGAAAAGTATCCCCAGAAACCGTAAGGCGAGGGGTAGGGGGCATTTATGGTAGTTTGTCCCGTCAGAGTAACTCCTGGCAAAGTTAAAAATATGGTGTAACATTTGACTATATTTTTAATAACTATAGCCATTCCAAATAAAAACCAGATAATCAAAAAAGTCAGAGTAAATAGCTCTGTTATACACTAACAACTAACAACTAACAACTAACAACTATCCCTATTAAAGCTGCGGAAATTCATTGGAATAACTGTGAATTTTAGTTTGTAGCAAATTGCTCCTGTAAAAACTCAACCACACGCTGATACACTCTATTAGCAGGATGTTCTAAGTCGCTGTTATATCCCAAAGTTAAAACAGCATGGGAAATCTGGGGAATATTATAAGGATTATTGGGTTTAGAATTAATCTCTATAGTTTCCAAAGCTGCATTACGTTTCCAACATAATTCCTCACTATCTTCGATTACTTCTGTTGCCTCTCCAAATTCTTGGCGCAGTGTGTCCAACTTATCGGGTGGACTAATTTTATCCTCAGAAAAGCGCAAAGCTAAAATCGGAACACCATTATTTGCCCTAGTTTTAGCAACATCTAATTCTGCGGGGGAAACTCCTAAAGCTGCTTTGTGAGCAGGGGTAATTCCAAAGGGAAGAGATGGCTGACTGGCAACGGGAGCAATTACCGAATCATCTGCCATTAAGGATAAAACAAATCCTCCAGTAAGGCACATCCCAATTACCCCAACACCTTTTCCTCCACATTCTTGTTTAGCTTGTCTGCAAAGTGCTTTTAGCCAGTCTGTTATCGGACTAGATTTATTTCGAGCAAAACAATAAAATTCCTGGCTAATACAGATTTGAGCCGTGTATTGCAACATTTTGGGTATGGAAAAAGGTTTATTTGCTTCTCCAAATAGCAACGGCATATAAACGGTAAAATTTTCAGCTAGTCGTCTGGCTAAGTCAACACATTCAGGGATCATTCCTGGTAACTCGTGCATCAAGATAACCGCAGCACCGCTACCTTTCTTATAAACCAGGCGTTTTAATGAGTTATCGTCAGAAAAGTAGAATGTAGTAAAGTCTTCCATAAAACTAATAAAGTGGAATTTTTGAGCTTTTTCTAAGATCGATCGAAGTTTTAGGTGATTGCGGGAAGATAGCTCCCTCTGCATCCCAAGCATTAGCTTTGAGCTTCAACGGGAACAATTCTATTACCCAACCAGCGCACCATAATGTAATCATCTTCTGTTAAGGCATCGCGATTATTTTCTGTGAAAGGATTATCGTAAGTTTTAATTAAGCCTTGATATTGAGGCAAATTTAAGAAAGCTTCTCGAATTTCCGCTCCTTCTGTCGAACCGCACGTATCGATCGCCAAAGCTGTCAACATCAAAGCATCATAAGCGTTAGCAGTACCTACGGGAGCGAGTATTTCACTGGGATCTTGTAGTCGGAATTTTTTATTTAATTTGTTGAGGACTTTTTCGCCCACTTCAGTTTGTGTGTCAAAGAAACTGTAAGTCTGTACGAATTTAACCTTCTTAGCAATATCTCCTGCTAATTCGGGGAAACGTCCTCCAGAAATACCCCAGTGAGAAATAATTGGTACATCCCAATCGATCCGAGTGAGCGATCGCATTACTTGGGCAGCAGGGGCAGCATTAGCAACTAACATCAAAGCTTCAGCACCAGAGTTTTTTAGCCGAGTAAGTTGCGCTGTGACATCGTTATCTTCATCATTAAATTTCTCAATACCAGTAATTTCAATGTCATATTCCGATGCCCATTCTTCAAATCCCTGTTGATTGGATTCTCCCCAAGGATTGTTAATCAGCATCAATCCCACTTTACTGACATTGTAGGTTTCTTGAGCGTATCGTAATAAAAATTTAGTGACTAGATTATCATTCGCTGAAACACGAAAAGCATAGTTAGGAGCGAAATTATTACGAGTAATGCCTGTAGCTGCTGCCCAAACTCCCATATAAGGAGTTTCTAATTCATGGAAAACAGGAAGCATTGCCAGAGATACGGGGGAATCTAGTCCGCCAAAAATTACTGCTACATCTTCTTGTTCGATTAATTCTCTAGCAGCAGCAACTCCTTTAGCTGGATTTGATTCATCATCGCGACGAATTAACTCTAAAAGTCTTCCTCCTAATACTCCTCCTGCTGTATTTACTTCATCGATGGCAACATTTAAACCGCGAGTAATGGCTTCTCCCGACAAAGCTGATTTTCCTGTTAGGGCAGCTATCAAGCCTAGTTTGACTGGTGCTTGACTTATGGTCTGAGTTTCAATATCTGGCACAGAATCGATGTCAGAATTTCCCGTATCAAAAACTCGATCGCCTCCCGTGCAACTAGCTAACTGAGAAATAGCTATTCCTGTAGCGAAGTAACTAACTCCTTTTATTAGGTTTCGTCTACCTATCTTGTTTTGTTTATCAGCCATTTACGAACTTGCTCCAATAAATAGTATGTTCATCTAAAATTTTGATAGTTAATGGTCGATAGCAATTAACTCACAAACGATCGACAAGTATTTTAGTTTTTCTCTTATATAGATTGAGGATAGCTATCTATATTTTGTGAGATCGTGTAGGAGCAAATCCTGAAAAATATTGTTAAGTTGACAATTAAAACATGAATCTTACAATTATCAACGCTACTTTACCAGGTAAAACCGATCTTTGGAATATAGCGCTCGAAAATGGTTATATAAGCGAAATTACTCCCGCTCAATCTACTTCAGAGATCCACGATCCATTACTCAATGCGCGAGGAAAGTTACTAATTCCTGGATTGGTAGATACCCATATCCATCTCGATAAAGCTTTGTTACTCGATCGCTATCCTGCCGTGGAGGGAACTTTTAGCGAAGCACTGCAAAAAACTCTCCAAGCCAAAAAAGAGTATACCGTAGCCGATATTCAAACTAGAGCCAGAACCATAATTGAAAAAGCGATCGCTTTTGGTACTACTACTATGCGAACTCATGTGGAAGTAGACCCAATTATACAGCTTAAATCTATGCAAGCTTTACTCCCACTAAAAGAAGAATATGCCTGGGGTATTACTCTCCAATTGGCGGTTTTTGCTCAAGAGGGAATTACCAGTCGATCGGGTACGACAAGTTTACTCAAAGAAGCAATGGCAATGGGAGGCGATGCGATCGGTTCTGCGCCCTATGTCGATCCTAATCCTCAAGAAAATATTCGCATTATCTTTGAAATAGCCCGAGAATTTAACTGCGATGTCGATTTTCACCTCGATTTTCTCGATGATGATGCACCTTTATTACTTCCCGTAGTGATTGAAGAAACAATAAAGCATAACTGGCAACATAGAGTATGTCTGGGACATATGACCAAATTAGCGGGATTAACTCCAACGGAATTAGCTGCTTTTATTCCTTCTCTTAAAGAAGCTGGCATCGCCATTTTAGCTTTACCCGCCACCGATCTTTACATGATGGCACGACAAGATACTCATAATGTCAGACGAGGGGTAGCACCAATCGATCGACTAGCAGAATCAGGAATAAAGGTAGGAATAGCCACTAATAATGTGCAAAATTTATTTACACCCTTTGGGGATGGGGATATGTTAAAAATTTGTACTCTACTAGCTCAAGTATTACAGTTAGGCACAACTTCTAGTCACCAACTTTGTTTAGAAATGGCAACATCTAGAGCAGCACGAGCGATCGGTATTAAAGATTATGGTATTGAAGTGGGTAAAATTGCCGATCTGGTTTTACTTGAGGCTGATTCTGTTTCTGCTGCTATTGGTACTGCACCTTTAAATAGAACCACAATTAAAAGGGGACAAATAGTTGCTCAGAGTGAGTGTGCGGTAAGCTTTAAAGAAACTGAGGGTCTTACGCTCCAAAGATAAAAAATAAAAGTCTTATTCTTCTTACTATGTTCTATGAATAATAAAATATATATTTCCGATCTCGATGGCACTTTACTAAGAAACGATGCTTCACTCTCTTCATTTAGTAAAAATACATTAATTGAATTAATCGATCGAGGTTTAATTTTTACTGTAGCTACTGCCCGCAGCCTAGCCTCTATTCGAGAAATTTTAAAAGGTTTAAAGCTCAATCTTCCTGTAATAGAATTCAATGGAGCATTTATTTCCGATCTAAAAACTGGTCATCATGAAATTATCAATCACATCAAACCAGAGATAGTTGAAAATATTTGTAGTTTGATTTTAGACTACGATTGTATTCCTTTTATAGCTAGTTTTGATGGCAAAGAAGATCGAATTTATTATGAAAAAATACTCAATCAAGGAATGCTTTGGTATCTTGACGATCGAGTCAAACAACAAGATAAAAGATTGAGGCAATTAAAAGATTTACGAATTTCCTTTTCAGAACAAATTGTCTGTTTTACCGTAATATCTCGTTTTTCAAAACTAAAACAACTGCAAGCTATCGTAAACGAACAATATGCAAACAGCGTCGAAACACATCTATACGAAAATCGATATTTTCCTGGTTGGTATTTCTTGACTATTCACGATCGCGCTTGTACTAAAGCCAATGCCCTGTCTATTTTATTAGAAAATTATGGCTTACAAAAAAGCGAAACTATTGTTTTTGGCGATCATGGTAATGATATTTCTATGTTTAAAGCAGCTAATCGCTCTATTGCTGTAGGTAATGCGATCGACGAATTAAAACAAATTGCCACCGAAGTAATTAATTCAAATCAAGAAGATAGTGTAGTCCAATATATTTATCAAGATTGGCTGTCTCACATCTTATAGAAATAGTACTTGAGCAAAAGACGGCTTTTTGCCGTATGATTTAAATAAGGTAGACAATTAAAACAATGGTTAAATCGCAAAAACCTTTAGCTAGATTAGAAGCTCGTGTAGATGCCGAAATCAAAGCGAGATGGCAGCGAGCAGCAGATTTGCAAGGAGTAACACTGACTGATTTTGTCATCAGTAGTTTACAAGAATCAGCCTCTAAAATAATTCAGCATCATGAAACTATGAAGCTAAGTAAGAAAGATACAGAAGCCTTTGTAAATGCGATTATCAATCCTTCAGAGCCTAATGAGAATTTAATTGCAGCAGCTAAAGAATACAAAAAAATAATAACAGAGCAATGACACTAGAAATAGTGCTGTTAGACTCCAAAAAACATCAACGTAACCAATTCAACTGTGGGGTTGAAAGTCTCGATCGATATATTGTCAAGTTTGCTTCTCAAGATCTAAAAAGAAAAGCAGCTACAGTATTTGTTTTAGTTGATTCTCCTTGTGAAGATGTAATTGCCTACTATACCCTTTCTTCTTTCACTTTAGAAGCTCAAGAGCTTACACCATCTCTTGCTAAAAAGCTACCGCGTTATCCTCTCTTACCTGCCACAATGTTAGGTCGTTTGGCAGTCGATCGAAATTATCGAGGGAAAAACTTGGGTAAATTAATGCTTGTTGACGCTCTTAAAAGGGCTTTTACCGTAAGTAAGCAAATTGCTTCTTTAGCTGTTGTTGTCGAAGCGATCGATAGCAGAGCAGTCAGTTTTTATCAAAAATATGGTTTTACTAGCTTTGATTCTAATCCTAATCGACTTTATTTACCTATGCAAGCGATCGCTAAAATAATTTAGAAATATTGGAGATATTTGCATTTTTCGTTACAGAGATTGCTTAACTTTCGCGCTTTACATCAACACACTTGAAATTGGTCATGGATTTTAGTGCGGAAGAACTTAATGTAGCCCGTCAGCGTTTGTATAACAAAGTTGTCAATTATTTTATTACAAGAGAAGGTGTTGAGGCTTTATACATTCAGGGTTCTGTTGCCTCAGGTTCGACAGACGAATTCTCGGATATAGATTTTCGGGTTGTGATTAGCTCAGAATTTTACGAGCGATATATTTCAGAGCGTTTCTCTGCTCCTCAACATTGGGGAGAATGGCTTTATAACGAATGGTCAGGCAGTTTTTGGGTTTGTGTCTCTCACTTTAAACCTTTTAATAAAATCGATCTGCTTTATTTTAAACCAGAAGAACTTCGTTGATTGATGCAGGTTAAGTTTATTTGCAGCCTCAGCTACATTTCCCGCATCAGCGATCGCTTTAATATATCGAAGATCGTTCCAATCCATATTCGCAAATTTGCAAATTTATCTCGCATTAATGCTTATCTTACTCTTGATTTTGCGAGTAATAATAAATATAGCTCAAAGAAAAACAACTGAGATAATTAGGAGATTTTAAAATGACTGAATTACAAGGGAAAAATGCTTTTATTAGTGGTGGTACTAGAGGAATTGGAGCAGCAATTGCCAAAAAAATGGCAGAAGACGGAGCAAACGTTGCTCTTACATACCATAAGTCTCAAGCTGAAGCTCGGGCTATGGTTAAAGAGATTGAAGCTAAAGGTGTGAAAGGATTAGCAATTCAAGCTGATGCGATGCAAGCAGAAAATGTAGTGAAAGCAATTCAAAAAGCTGTATCGGAGTTTGGGGCTATTGATATACTCATAAATAATGCTGGAATATTTGAGCTTAAGTCAATTACCGAAAGCACTTTAGAAGATTACGATCGAACCGAAAAAGTTAATGTCAAAGCCGTTTTTGCTGCCACAATGGAAGCGGTAAAATCTATGCCAGAAGGAGGACGGATTATTACTATTGGTAGTGTTAATGCAGATTTTATGCCATTTCCTGGTGGCTCGCTTTACGCAATGAGTAAGGCTGCGGTAAAAATGATGACCCAAAGCTGGGCGAGAGATTTAGGCGATCGCCAAATTACGAGCAATGTTATTCAACCAGGCCCCATTGATACGGATATGAATCCTGCTGATGGTGCTTTTGGCGAAACACTAACAGCAATGACTCCTATTAAAAGATATGGCAAACCAGAAGAAATCGCTGAACTCGCTGCTTTTCTTGCTAGTCCCAGAGCATCTAACATTACTGGTTCTGCTATTAATATTGATGGCGGTATAACTGTCTAACAGATATCGAGCAGAAATGACAAATAGGTAAGCGATCTATTATCTTCCACAATATTTATTTTTAACACAGTAAGATTTTGTTAAACGTAATCATGTAAATATTGCTTTGAGATTTTTACAAAGTCGATGCTGCACGAGAACATCCACACTAGCAATAAATTGGTCAAGAGCCCCAACATTTGCTGGTAAATCTTTTACCTCTTTGTTGTAGATCGCATCTCTAATGGCTTCGGCAAAGCGGTTAGCATGAATGACGAGATAGGGGCGATCGTAATAATTAGATACACTCGTTTCTAGAGGTAAGGATGACGTAGACCATGAGAGTCACGAGGAGCGGGGATTTGTTTGAGATGGTCGATTAAGCTTTTATCCATGATTTTTGGAGCTAAAAAAGCAAATATATGGTTTTTAACCTCTAAAACTTTAGTTAATGCTCGCCAAAAGACTCTAACTACGTTGATTGACTAAAAGTACTCCCGCAAAGATAACCGCGCCACCACCTAAAGCAGTAATTGTCGGGACTTCTCCCAACCATAACCAAGAAATTGCCAATGCTACTAGGGGAATTATGGATAAATAGCTACCTGCTACAGAGGCGGGAATTTGTGATAGTACATATGACCAAGCAAGATAAGCGATCGCTCCAGGAAATACTAATAGAAAGAGTAGCGACAAAAACGAGTAAAGACCCCCAGGAAAACTGCAATGTACCATTTTTACTCAAAGCAATAATTCCGACTCCGACAATACATAAAAAGACTCCTAGCCATCCTTTGGTTTGAAGTCGTTCCTGATAAAATAAGCAAGCTAATAGAGAAATTATCCCGATCTCCGAAGAGATAATAAAACTAGCTGTCCCTGGGGAAACTGTTATCTGTCCTGCATTTAAGGCGATGTTATATACAGTAAAGCCCATGAGTCCTAAAAAAGCGATCGCGGGAATATCTTTACTTCTTGGTAAAGGCATCCGTTTTCCTAAGGCATAAACCAACAAAACACCTGATGCAGCAATATAACGTAAAAAAGCAACTTCTGTGGGAGTATAGGCACTCAAGGCTACACTAATTGCAGGAAAAGCCGAAGCCCAAAACAAAATAGCCGATACCATCGCCAGAATAACTAATGTTTTTGGACTATTTTGCCAACTCCGAATCTTCTCTTCAGCTTTACTGGAGTTTTTGGCTTGAAAAATTGATGTGGATAAAGTCATCGAATTTGTATTGCTTGAATACTGGCTAAAATTGTCTAAATATGTTTCAGAAGAGACAAAGCAACTTCTTTGTGACAACAATTCTTTAAGTCTTTCCTATTCTCTTGTTCCTATATAATAATGAGGATTCTCAAATAAGTACTGTTTATGTTTTGTATCATAATGGGAGTCTCTGGTTCTGGAAAAACTACCATTGGTAAATTATTAAGCGATCGCACTGGTTGGACTTTTTACGATGCAGATGATTTTCATCCAATAGAAAATATAGATAAAATGAGTCGTGGTATTCCCTTAGAAGATGGAGATCGCGAACTTTGGTTACTGAGACTAGAACAGTTAATTAACAGTACTATTATTCAAAAAAAGAACGCTATTTTAGCTTGTTCTGCCCTAAAATCTTCTTATCGAGAAAAATTAAAAATCGATCGTCGTGAAGTTACTTTAATTTATTTAAAGGGAGATTACGAGCAGATTTTAACAAGAATGCAACAAAGAAAAGAGCATTTTATGCCAGCAAAAATATTACGCAGTCAGTTCACAACTTTAGAAGAACCAAAAGCAGACTTAGTAATAAATATATCTTTACCTCCTCAGGCGATCGTCGAGCAAATAGTAAACTATTTAAATTAATCTTGGCAAAAAAAAGACTAGATACCCTTTTAGTAGAACTTAACCTTTGTTCCTCACGGCAACAGGCACAAAGATGTATTCGTGCGGGAGAAGTCAGAGTAAATCAACAACTTGTAGATAAACCAGGAACAGAAATAGATCTCACAGCAGAGATTGAATTACTGGCAAAACCGCCTTATGTATCTCGTGGAGGCGAAAAACTAGCCAAAGCTCTCAAACATTTTACTATTGATGTAAAAAATCGCATCTGTCTTGATGGAGGAATTTCTACTGGGGGTTTTACTGACTGTTTACTGCAAGCAGGAGCAAAACGAGTTTACGGTGTAGATGTAGGTTATGGACAAGTAGCCTGGAGTTTGCGCCAAGATGAGCGAGTAATTTTAAAAGAAAGAACTAATTTTCGTTATCTAAAAGCTACAGAATTATATGGAGAAAAAGAGCCTGCCGACTTAGGAGTAATGGACTTATCTTTTATTTCTCTTACTAAAGTATTAGAACCTTTATGGAATTTATTGACTGGGACAAAAGAAGCGATCTTACTAGTAAAACCGCAATTTGAAGTAGGTCGATCGCGAGTAGGCAAAAAAGGTGTAGTGCGTAACCCCCAAGATCACGCGGAAGCTATTTTTAAAGTTTGGCAAACAGCAGAAAAACTGGGATGGCAATATCAAGGATTAACTTGGTCGCCGATTACAGGCCCTGCTGGTAATATAGAATATCTACTTTGGCTGAGTAGTAACTCTCACCACCAATCTCCAGATATAGATACAATAAACACGATTACACATCAAGCCCTAGAATTTTTAGCAAAAGAATAAGTTTTAAGCTAAATATCGCTCGATTTTCTTAATTTTGACGATGAAATCGTTATTAACTACCCTGTTTCTAGTTACTGCCTTCTCTGGTTGCTCAACTTATCAAGACTATAAGAAGCTAGATCGCCATGCCAACAATACTTTAGAACTAATAACTGTACGGGCGAATGGCCATTCGCCTACTAATAACTTAAAGCGATCATCTACTACTCAGTTGAAATTCTTGTATTCCTTTTACTTCACTATATAGTTTCTCCAATCTAACGAGATTTTGAGCAAGGGTATAACGTTCTAAAACTCTTTGTCTGGCTTTTTGTCCTAATAAAGAAGTCAGTTCTGGGTGATCGCGGAATAGAGGCAGTAAAGTTTTTAATTGAGTGGTTACATCTTGAGTATCGATAACTACACCTGCACCCTCATTAATTACCTCTTCATCTGCGCCAGCATTGGTAGCAATACAAGCAACACCACAAGCCATTGCTTCTAGTAGAGATATAGATAAACCCTCTACTAAAGAAGGCAAAATAAAAACATCTGCTGCTCGGAGAATATCAATACGGCGTTCTTCATCAGAAACAAAGCCAAACCAATTAATATGGTGTTCCTTATCGTAATGAGGTTGAAGAGAAGCTCTTAAAGGGCCATCTCCTACGATTAATAATTGACAATTATCGCCGAGATGAGAATATTTCCAAGCTTTGAGCAGAGATTCTACATTTTTTTCTGTAGAAATACGACCTTGATAAACAAACAGGCGTTTAGTTCGTAGTTGATATTTTAGATTTGAGTATCCTGGGGAATATTTGTTTTCATCAACACCATTAGGAATAACTACTACTTTTTCTTGAGGTACTCCTAGTTTAATTAGTAAATCTCTTTGAATTTCAGAAAAAACGATGGTGCGATGATAATGGGCAAGAGATGGAGCGTAAAGTTGATAAGTAAGATATTGGGTACTAGATTTAAGATTACGAATTTTGCTATCAAAGGGGGGATGAAACGTGGCAATTAAAGGTATTCGCAACTCTTCACAAATTTCTGGTAAGCGAAAATCAAGGGGAGATAGAGTTAAAGAAGCATGAACGAGATCGGGTTTAAGTTGTTGGAGCGATCGCGCTAACACTTTACTCGATTTAAGGGTAGGAATTGTATAAATTTGTGATTTATAAATAAAAGGAAGAAATACTTCTGGACAATTGGGCCAATTTTCCAGATCGATCGGTTCTTGAGCAAAATGTAGAAAACTGACATGATACCCCCGATCTAACAACCCATTGGTTATTTCTCTACTGTAGGTAACATTGCCACAAAAAGGTGATTTTTTTCCCAGCCAAGCGATATGCATTCAGATACTCTTATTGCTAAAGAGATAACAAAAGGTAATCAAAACTAATTGAAATAATAAATTAATTTATTACTCAACTCGATTTTGTTTTACCTTGCCTGTATGGGAAATATACCAGGTTAAGACGCCTCCGACTACAACTAATAGAGCTAAACCGAGAAATACTGTTGGTAAACCAAAACGAGCCTCTGCTTCTGCTGCGAGAACTAAAGGCAAGGAAAGAGCTATATTAACGGCATTATTTTGTAATCCAAAGACTTTTCCCCGCATATCGGGGGGTGTTTCTGACTGAATGGTGGTTTGCATAGGTACACCCACTAAAGCTGCAAAACCGCCTAAAAAAGTAGTAATGATTAAAGCTAACCAGAGATTTTGGGTAGCTAAAGATAAACCACCTAAACAGACAGCGACACCAAAAGAACCCCAGAGGCTGAGTTGAATGCGCGGAAATCTTTGTCCGCAATAACCTAATATTCCCGCAGCAATAGCCATTCCTATTCCTGCTGCTGCCAATAAAATCCCAAATTGATCTGCTTCTAGCTGGGGAATTGTATCTGCCATACTCACGGCTAATACAGCTAAAGCAGCGAATACAGAAAAAAGAATAGTTAACTGAATTAGAGCATTACGAACTCGCCGATTTTTACCTAAATAGACAATTCCATCCCAGATATCTTGAAATACATGGGGACTATTTTTACTTAAATTTTCTGATTTTTCTCCTGTTTTGAGCCATAGTAAAATAATCCCCGCGATCGCATAAGCTCCCCCCACTAATAATTCTTTGCCAATCTGCCCATAAAAGACATCATCAACTAACCAATCTGCTAATGCTAGTAATGGCTCTCCTATAGCAAAACCCACAATTAACAACGCCATCATTGTGGTTGTATAAAGAGAATTTGCTGCGAGTAAATCTTGTTTATTAACAATCAAGGGTATAACTGCTTGCTCTGCGGGAGCAAAAAATTGCGTCAGCGTCGATACGAAAAAAGTAATTACTAACATCAAGGCAAATCCTAGGGGTATTTTGCCATCAAGATACTGTTCCTGGGATAGCCATAATAAAGTAGGTAAAGTTAAAACCAAAAGACCTCTCAATAAATTGGAAATAACTAATGTGCCTTTTTTCCACCATCTATCTACATAAACTCCTGCCAAAGAACCAAACAAAATTGCAGGGATGGTAAAAGCAATCATAATTGGCGATACCCAACGAGTAATGGGTTGTCCTGGTGATTTAAAATTATCTGTAACAATGGCAATCATCAAGACTAGATAAATTTTATCTGCCAATTGAGAAAAGATTTGACCACTCCACAAAGTTAAAAAGCTGCGGTTTTGGAAAACAGGCAGAAATCCTTGATTAGAAATCGATTTTTCCCCTTGTTTCATGGATGATAAATTAGTTGGAGATAAATCTTCTGTAAATTTTGTTTGATTATTATCTTTTATAAGTTCTGATTCAGACAGTGGCATTCTGGGTTTAATTGTTCTTTGTTATTAATTGGTTAAGTTTTTAAGTTCAATGGGGATCAAAACTCAACTAAATATAAATTATCTACCAAATCGGCAGAACGAAGGGAATGACCGCAATAATATTGAGCATATTCTCGTAAAATTCGTTCTACTTTAATCCAAGCTCGATCTAAAGATAACTGAGTCGATCTTGAGTCAAGAATTGATTCTAATCGAGGTAATGATTCACTACTTAGTTGTTGCAGTAAAGCTAGTTCTAAAGGATTAATTTTATAAGTGATATTTTTAGAATTAGCAATATATTCCGTTTCATCTCGATTATTTAATTCAGCTAGGTTCAGATCGATAATGCTACCTCTTTCAAAGCTAAATCCTACTTGCCAATTAGGAGTAGTAAAATTAGGCAAAAGTGACCTTTGAGTGAGTCCACAAGCTTGGACTTGGGGTGCAACTCCCGCGATCGCCAAAATATGATAGACGGCTTGAGCTAAATAAGGATAAACATTTTGCTGACTAGCTAGCTGTTCGATTCTTCTAAGATGTTCGGTAAATAACTCGTATAGTTCTAATTGAGATTGTTCGCTCAGACCCAAATAGAGAACTAATTCGGCTAAATACTGAGCAGCAGCTAATTTTCCTAAATCTTGGCTTAAGCCAGGATGAGTATAAACAGTATCTGCTTGAATAATTTTATCAAGCGATCGACCTCGAACAATGAGTAAATTATTAATTACAAATAACTCGCTTCTTCCTCGTAGACTCGATTTATATTTTCTTGCCCCTGGAGCGATCGCTTTTACTATCCCCCATTCTGAAGTTAACATCGTTACCAAACGATCTGTTTCTCCTAAAGGACTTCCTTTTAAATTAATACCAGTTGCTTTATAGGTTTGACTCATTGTATTTTGAGATTAACTCTGCTCGCTCGAAGGGTATTTATTTTTAGCTATTAGCTTGTTAGATCCACTTGCTACTAACAAATCAATTCATCTTGTTGCCGAACCAAATCTATTCCATGAGACGTACCAATTCTGGTAGCACCAGCTTTAATTAGTTCGATCGCGCTTTCTATGGTTTTAATTCCACCAGAGGCTTTAATGCCAATTTGCCCTCTAGTAATGTCTCTTAATAAACGGACATCTTCTAGGGTTGCACCCCCAAACCATCCCGTATTAGTTTTGAGATAGGCAACGCCAGCATCCATACAGATTTCCGCTGCTAATCTTTTCTCTGTATTCGTCAACACAGAAGTTTCCAAGATCGCTTTGATTGTTTGGCCTGTTTCTGCACATATTTCGGCAATTTCACGATAAATAAGCTCGTATTGTCCTGCTTTTAGCCAACCAAGATTGATTACTACATCTAACTCCGTTGCTCCATTTTCTACTGCTTCTTGGGCTTCATAAAGTTTATTGGCTGAAGTCGTAGCACCTGTAGGAAAACCAATTACCGTACATACTTGAGTATCTTTGCCATGAAGTAAGTCTGCTGCTTGTCTGACAGCAACGGGATAAATACATACGGCAGGAAAATTATATTGCCAAGCTTCTTGACAGCATTTTTCTACTTCTTGAAAAGTAGCTGTAGGTTTGAGTAAAGCATGGTCGATGTAGGTAGCAATATCAATTTCTGATTGCGATACAGCCATTTCGGTTTTTTTGCATAACTATCTTTTATATTTTCGCAGAATTTCCAGACAATTTATTTTAGAGATTGACAACAGATTCTATACTGTTACTTTTGTTAAAAATAGCTTAAGCTTTTTGAAGAGGCGTAATGTCGCGATCGAAAAAATGAAAATTCTCTTAGTGGATGACGAAGCAGAATTAACCGCTCCCTTAACTCAAGTTTTAGCCCATGAAGGTTATCAAGTAGAAGTAGCAGATAACGGTGTAAAGGGTAAAGAATTAGCTTTAAAAAATAATTATGATTTGTTAATCCTCGATTGGATGTTACCAAAACAATCGGGGATAGAATTATGTCAGGAATTGCGCTCCCATTCTCTTAATACTCCTGTTCTTTTTCTTACGGCTAAAGATACTATAGACGACCGCGTCCTTGGTTTAGACGCAGGGGCAGATGATTATTTAGTTAAACCCTTTGAGTTGCGAGAATTACTGGCTAGAGTAAGAGCTTTACTCAGGCGATCGCCTAATTGGGAAAAATCTCAGACCCGTCAACCTAAAAATGAAGAATTGTCTTTAACTTCCCCCTTAAAAGTAGCGGATTTAGAATTAGACAGGGAAAATCGAGTAGTCTACCGTCAAGGAAACGCAATTAGTTTATCTGACAAAGAAATCCAACTTTTAGAGTTATTCATGGCTCATCCCGGTCGACTTTTAACTCATCAAGAAATACATCAATATCTCTGGCAAGACACAGAAAAACCGAGTAGTAATGTCTTGGCTGCTTTAGTTAGACTGCTACGGCGTAAAATAGAAACCGATACCGAAAAACAGCTAATTCATACAGTTTACGGTAGAGGCTATCGTTTTGGGGAATGAGATATATTTATCCTTCAGGACGGCTTAAACCCAACCAAATTAGTCTAGCCACAAGCCAGGCTAAAAGTCCATAGACACCAACAGCAACTAAAGTATTAATTTCTAACTGAAAATTCCCCAAGCTAGGGGTAGGGAAAAGATTGAGAAAAGGAGCGATAAATGGTGCTGATAAATCATAAATGAAACTGGCAAATTGATTTTCTGGATTAGCACCAAATAAACGCAGAATTATTCTTAACAAAAGTAAAATTAGGAGCGCACCTGTTAGGTAGTAAATTATTTCAGTAAAACGCTTTAGTTTAGCATTCCAATTAATAGCAGAAAGACGACGCTTTTCTGTTCCCTTGCTCAGTTTATTATTTCTTTGCGGAGGTTCTTGATTCATTTGAATTAACTCTCATTTCTAGCTTTGGTAATATATAGCTACTTTCTCAATACAAATACTCGAATTTCTGTAGTTCTAGCTTTCTCAGATATATTTCTTGTAACTGAGAATTGCCTAGTTTCCCCTGGCTTTTTGCAGGGTAAGCTTGACACAATACAGGATAACTAATCATAATAATAGTTTGTGTAAACTTTAGCTCACTAATAAAGCCTTGGCTAATGTTATAGTGATCGGCGCCCAGTGGGGTGACGAAGGAAAAGGAAAAATAACAGACTTACTAAGTCGCTCGGCAGATGTAGTCGTGCGTTCCCAAGGGGGGGTTAACGCCGGACACACAGTAGTTGTTAAGGGACAAACCTTTAAGCTACATTTGATTCCCTCTGGTATTTTATATCCAGAAACCAAATGTATTATTGGTTCGGGAACAGTAATCGATCCTCAAGTATTGATTGAAGAAATCGAGCAACTGAAAACTCTGAACATTTCGATCGATAATCTCTTTATTTCACAGACTGCTCATGTAACTATGCCTTATCATCGGCTGATCGATCGTGCATCAGAAGAGCGAAGAGGAGCATATAAAATAGGTACAACAGGCAGAGGCATAGGGCCTACCTATGCAGATAAATCAGAACGCACTGGTATTCGGGTTCTCGATCTGCTAAATAAAGAGCATTTACAACAAAAATTAACCTGGGCGATCGAATATAAAAATGTCATTTTAGAAAAAATTTATAAGATAACTCCCTTAAATCCCGATGAGGTCATCGCGGAATACTTAGAATATGCAGAAATTCTCCGTCCTTTCGTGATTGATAGCTCTCTAAAGGTAGATGAAGCAGTAAGAGAAAAGAAAAATATTCTGTTTGAAGGAGCGCAAGGGACTTTACTAGATTTAGATCATGGTACTTATCCCTATGTTACTTCTTCTAACCCGATCGCGGGAGGAGCTTGTGTGGGTGCAGGAATAGGCCCTACTATTATCGATCGAGTGATTGGTGTAGCTAAAGCCTATACTACCAGAGTTGGCGAAGGTCCTTTTCCTACCGAATTAAACGGAGATATAGGACAATTGCTTTGCGATCGAGGGGCAGAATTTGGCACGACTACAGGTCGTCGTCGCCGTTGTGGTTGGTTTGATGCCATTATCGGTCGTTATGCAGTCCGTATTAATGGGTTAGATTGTTTGGCCATAACTAAATTAGATGTCCTCGATGAATTAGAGGAAATCAAAGTCTGTGTTGCTTACGAAATTGATGGGAAAACTTGTCATCATTTTCCCAGTAATGCCGACACTTTTGCTCGATGCCAACCTGTTTATAAAACTTTACCTGGTTGGCAACAACCTACTAGCCATTGTCGCGAACTCCAAGATTTACCCAAGCAAGCACTAGACTATCTTAAGTTTTTAGCTGAATTGATGGAAGTTCCCATTGCCATAGTTTCTCTTGGTGCTAGTCGCGATCAAACAATCATAGTGGAAGACCCTATCCATGGCCCAAAACGTGCATTACTGGATACTGATGGGAGTCCAGTAACTATGACCTAAATACTTCTAGTAACATTGTCCAGATTTTATGGTCGATGTTTATATTTGTTAACTTTTTAACTATTAATTCTTGAGGAAAAAATTATGTCAATTGCAGTTGAATGTCAAAAAAGACCAGAAGGAAGTAAACCCAGAGCTTTACGTCGCCAAGGCTTGATTCCTGCTGCCTTGTACGGTCACAATGGTGCAGAATCTGTCTCTCTGACCGTGAAAAGCAAAGATGCACAAACTCTACTAAAAAATGCTTCTATCAATAATACTCTAATTGATGTTAACATCCCCGATATTTCTTGGAATGGTAGAGCAATTATTAGAGAGGTACAAACTCATCCTTGGAAAAAAACTTTATTTCATTTGAGTTTCTTTTCTGTATCGGCTGGTGAAACTCTTGAATTAGTCGTACCTATTAAACTTGTAGGTAAAGCTGCGGGAGTTAAAGATGGTGGCATCTTAGATCAGAGTTTAACTGAATTCAATATTTCTTGTACTCCTATCAATATTCCTGAGTTTATTGAAATTGACGTTTCTAATTTTGAAATAGGTACAAATTTAACTGTAGGGGAAGTAATTCTACCTGAAGGAGTTACCGTAATTGAAGAACCCGAACGAATCGTTTTTGCAATTGTTGCTCCTGCTAAACCAGTTGAGGCAACCAGAGAAGAAACAGAAATAGTGACAGAGGAATTAATTTAGATAGGTTCGATTACTCTCTAATCTAAAAGCTATTGACTTGTAGCTTTTAGATTAATTAAGACTCAATATATTTTCTAATCCTAGTATCTTTAATTACAGAAAGCATTTAGTAAAGTTGAAAATTTGTAGCAGATATACCAAGCTCTCCAGAGACTCTGATTGACGATTTGGTTTCGACGAACTCGATTTGCGCTCGACCCCAAGCTTATCTTCAAGAACAAATGGATAAATTTGGCGTTTAGTTTTTCTTTGGCGAACAAGTTTGTTCTTCAAGCTTAAGTTGTTCTGCCTGCAAAGCTTTACGCTCCTCTATCAAAGTAGCATTTTGTGCTAAAAGTTCGGACTCTGTTAAAGATTCTTGCCGAAAAAGAGCAATAATTCCTTTCTCATAGTTAGAAGCGATCGCTAAGAATGCTCCTCCTAATATATAAATAGGTAAAGGTAAAATAAAATCTTTGAGAGCAATATAAATTTCCGCTAAAACAAATAAGACAGCAACGCTTACTAGCCACAGTTTCATAAAGCAAAGACCAAATTATTTACTCTATTGATTTTATAGCTTAAAAAAACCCACCAGCCTACCTAAGTAGCTTGGTGTAATTAAATATAAAATAGCGAGTTGCAATAGTAGCAAGTAGAGGTGCGCGGGGAGGGGGGTTTAAGAACTAGATAAATCGAGGGAGAAAATTAGACTTAAAACTATTAAAAACCCCCCTTCCACCCCTGCGGAATTTGTAATCCGCAAGGGAAGCGGTGGAAGCCCGCGTCGCCGTCAGGCGCAAGGGAACGTCCACCAAGACAGGCGCACCTCCCGAAGTGCGAGTAGGGTTACAAAAAAATATGACAAAGTAGGACAGTCTTGGACAAATTGCCCCTCTTTTTTGCTTGTTTGTTAGTATTTGTGTATTGAAAATCGGGGCAATTTGTCCCCCCTGACGAAAAAACTCTTGA
>JBFRWK010000109.1:0-7287 GCA_051439545.1 Xenococcaceae cyanobacterium
CTCTCATCTAATTGTGACAGTTCGAGCATTGTCATAAACAGCCCCACAAGTGCTTGACTTTGTGAATACTTTCTACAACATGATTAAAATCCATCGGGCGATCGCTTTTCACAAAATCAACACCCTAATCATTCCCCCGAAGGAAAAGTTAGACGCTCATTGGACAACCTTCTCGCTTTCCTGGGTTAGGGATTGCTAATTTGAGGACACGGGTGCTGGGGTCTCCCCAGCATCGTGAGATGTCCGTTTCGTTTAGGGCAGGCAAAACGAGCTACTTATTGATAACAAAACTAGGTTTATTGATAATAAAAATGCACGGGTTGCCCGCGGTTGTCCAATTTTGATACTGTTGACGAATGTGTTACAATAAATGTTACAGCAAGTATTATCAAAGGCTAAAGTTAGGATTTTTCGTTGTTGTAGTACTACTAGCTTCAGTGAAGATTACTTTCGTCAACAGTATCAGAATCTGGACATCACCGTCGCGAAAAACGACAAGTTTGGGCTGTTTCTCTGGCTCAGATGGGGAATTTATACAAACAGACCCAGTGGTCTGAATTACAAACTATTGTTATGGTCATTCGTACCCGTCATCTTTGGAACAAAACCACTACCGAAGTGATGTTCTATCTCAGTTCTCTGCCTCCTGATGCTCAACAATTAGGCAAAGCAATCCGACAGCATTGGTCGATCGAGAACCAACTGCATTGGCTATTAGATGTGACTTTTGGCGAAGATGCCTCCCGTGTTCGTCAAGGCAATGCCCCAGAAAATATCGCTTTGCTAAGGCGATGGAGCATTAATCTACTCAACCCTTGAAACGAGCTTTAAACGGAGCATCCGTCAAAAGGCGAAGCGAGCGAGCATGGATGTGACGTACTTGCTGAAAGTTCTTAACGCTTCGATTCCCTTACACTCTAACCCATCTGATGCCTAAATTTTCTTGCGCTTACCCTGACAGTTTTAGTCAAGCAGAAAAGCAAGAATTAGAAGGATATTTAACCAATAAAATTGACAATAAACTTCATGACTTACTCACAAAGAGTTAGTAGGGTGAGAATGGAGTCAGCGTTGAGGAACAAAGATATGGATACGAATCGAGAAGAAACAGCCAAAACTGAAGAGACAAAAGAAGCTGAGATAATCAATATAGAGACAGAGAGAGAAACAGACGAGAAAGTAAAGGTAGAGGAATTCAAAATTTCTGGAGACGTACTAGTAGGCAAAGTCAAAGAACTCATCCGTCAGGGAAACATTCGCCGAATTATTCTCAAAAACGAATCAGGTCAAACTCTAATTGAAATTCCTATGACAGTAGGGGTGATTGGGAGCGTAATCAGCGCAGCCTTATTTCCAGTGATAGCAGCCGTAGGTGTGATCGGTGCGATGGTAGCACGTCTGACGGTGGTGATTGAGCGGATTGAATCAGGTCAGTAATTTCAGAGGTGGAACATGATTAACCAAGCAACTTTGATTAGAGAGGTCATGGTAGTCAATCCAGTGGTGGTTAAGCCCTCAGATTCAGTGGAAACTGTTCTGAAGCTGCTAGAGGAAAAGCAGATCAGTGGCTTACCCGTTGTGGATGAGGAAGAAAAAGTAGTAGGGGTGGTGTCTGAAGCAGATTTATTATTCAGAGAAAAGCCAATGAGGATGCCTTTGTATCTGACTTTTCTGGACAGCATCATCTATCTCGAATCCCTGGAGAGATTCAAGCAGCAACTCCAAAAAAATCTGGGAATGCTAGTAGAAGATGTTATGACCTCCAAACCAATTACTATTTTCCCTGATACTCCCGTCTCCCAGGCAGCAGAATTAATGCTGGATAAGCGGATTAACCGTTTACCAGTAGTAGAGCAAAGAGGAAAACTGGTGGGAATCGTCACCCGCGACGATCTGTTAAAGGCTCTGCGAGTTGAGTTGGCCCCCACAGAGAGTAAATAGAGTATTGTTGAAGCTCTTTAATTTCAGAGTTCCGCGTTGATAGAGTCAGGAGCGACGCAAAAAAAGTGGCATCGACCTAAACTGGTGAAAACAAGGATTGATGGGGAATAGAGCAATTGCAGCAGAGAGGAGCTTTCTTCCGACTTTTTACAGCATCTTTTTTTTTACGCGATCGGGCGTAGCCTGGCACTGCGCGATCGCTCAAGAGCTAAATATTTTTAGTTTTATGTCAATGCGTAACTCCTAGTTTAGAAATATTAGTCAAGCTATTAGCATAACTGTACTACTAAACAATTTTGGGTAGTTCCTACAAACTGATTGGGTTGAATTTCTGTTCAACTCTTAACCATGCTCGTCAGATACTGTATTACATGGGTTAAGTTATATAAAATAGGCGATCTGGGGAATAGAGGCAGCGCGATCGCTCCTCATCAAGGGAGAATCTCTGCAATAAGAATGCAGGTGTCTTCATCAGTTACTTTTGGGGACAGGGGAAACAAGTAAAAATCTCCAGTTTAATTGACTTGAAGTTAAACCTATTTTCATGGCAGGAGTTACTTCTTTATATCTTTTTTTGAACTTGATTTTTTGTTCGGTTAAATCGAGACGTAGGCTTTTGTGAAACTGGCAATAATTATAGTCAAACAAATTAATCCATAAGGTACGATTCAGGTTAGTTTTATTTTTACAATAACCGAGAGTTTTGCGATGAAGGTAAGAAATTCTCTGTCTCAAGGTTAGATTAAACCTCTCAATATAAGAAGTGTTTTGAGTGCCCGTCGGAAAATCTTTTTCTGAACCTTTAACAAAGCATTTTTTCACAGTTTTGAGTTTTCTTTTAAATCGTTTCTTAACTATTTAGAGATAAACGTAATTTATTGACTTCATTTGTGACAATAAAGCATTTTTATAGGCAGCCAACTTATCCGTAGTTATTTTCAATAAAGTCTCGGAGCTCAATCTAGATAAAGCTTTTAAATTTTTAACTAGACGATTGGCTGTATGATTAGTTCTCGAACCTAGTTCAAAGTTAACCCAAAATTTATCCGAGACTCTAAAGCAATAAAGACCCAAAGTTGCCGTTTTTTATTTCTTAAATAAGACCATAATTCGTCCATTTGTAAGAATTCAATTGTGATGCCAATTAACAGACAAATAAAATGCGCGAAAATTTTGACTCTTCTGACTAATAGCTGCCACCCAAGCTTCAATTGTTCTGACATCTCTTATCTTAACATCTGCTATTTGTTCACAGGATAAACCACACTTAATTAGTTTGGCTGCTTGGATATATTCTTTCTCACTTCCTTTCTTCTTGACCAACCCTGAATAGGCCATTTCCGAAAAGCTATGTTCTCCTTTATGACAATAAAAAAGTTGTCTTCTTTCTCCCGATAACTTAACTGGGTAAGTCCCATTTTTGGTAATTTTATTATTGGTTGACTCATAACAGGAACATGATTTTTTGGGACAAAATTTGGGTAAAGGTGTCGTCAGCAATTTTTTGATTGAGTAACAGCATAAAACTTCTCTGATTGCTCGCGATCGCCCAGCATCTATTTCCCAGATCCGCTATTCTATATAGCTCAAACCCTGTAATACGTTATCTGACAACTACAGCTAAAAGTTGAACAGAAATTCAACCCAATCAGTTTGTAGGGACTACCAAAATATTAGAACTCTTGCATCTGGTGGTGATAAAAAGACTGTGACTTACCTGGTAATTAAGTTCTTAGTCAGTACTCGCCGAAGTTGGGTTTCCCCAAAAGTGTGTAAGAGTCAAAGAATAATTCCTCACGAATTCCTCATATCTCTTGCCTAAGTTAGAGATAGAGGCTGCCAGAGCTGAGGTGGACAAAGATGAATGCCAACAGATTGCTCGAACCTAAAAACAGTTTATCTAAATTTATTAAGGAGATGGATTGGCAGCCCTAGCTGAGACTGTTCCTTTTCTTCTTGCTTATACCAGGGATTTCGTTTCTGTCTGCGGGAACTGGGAATTGGTTGAGGGGATGGCTCTATACTATTCTGCTCGTGGTGATCGCGAGCAATAGCTGGATAGTCATTATCTGCACTAGTCCAGAACTACTCGTAGAAAGGCTGGTATTTTAATAAAGCGCAAGTCCCTAACTGGGCTAATGATTATGGTCGTTCAGACCTTAGTGTCCCGAGAAATTAACCCAGCTTATCCTTCTGTAATTACCATTGGCAAAGTAGAGATATGAATCTTTCCCAAGCAAGCCTTATCATTCTGATTGTGCTGGTAGCACTTGGATTTTCTGTTTCTACCACACTAGTTCATCTACTTACTGAGGTATGGTGGTTCGATGCCGTAGGCTTTACCCAGGTCTTTTGGACGAGGCTAACCTGGCAAATTCTGATTTGGCTTGTTACCTTGCTTGTCTATCTTTTGTTTTTGTGGGCTAACTTTCGTCTGGCAATGGGAAGATCTCGTCAGCACAATTTGCGTTTGGTGATAAATAATAGCTGGGAAATTTATAGCAGAAAGGCGGTTAACTATGCCATGCTCTTTTTGATTAGCCTGATAGCCTTGATTGCAGCTACTGCTAGTATCCACTCGTGGGAAACCATATTAAAATATCTTCATCCTTCTCAATTCGGCAGCAGCGACCCGCTCTTTAGACAAGACATTGGCTTTTATGTCTTTCAACTGCCACTTTATGAGAGTATCTGCAACTGGCTCTGGGGACTGCTAATCTCAGCAGCAATCATTTCGATTTCAATCTATGGTTTTAGCGGAGCGATCTCTTGGGCTCGAAGCACCAAAACAGGAATGAGAATTAGCAAATCTGCTAAAGTTCATCTGAGTTTACTCTTAGCAGCGATTGCTTTCCTAGTAGCTTGGAGTTTTTGGCTCGCTCGCTATCATCTCCTTTACTCGCCGGAGGGAGTGGTTTTTGGGGCTGGATATACCGATGTTCACGCCAAGCTGTTAGCCTACCAGTTATTGAGCGTGTTGGCAGTCTTGGTAGCAGTTCTCTTGATTATTTCAATTAGACAACCAGGACTTCTCCTACCCCTGAATGGCATTGGATTATTCTTGGTTGCGTTGGTGCTAGTGAATAATCTTTACCCCTGGTTTATACAACAATTTATGGTTAATCCCAACGAATTGGTTAAAGAAAAGCCCTACATCGAACACAACATCAAATTTACCCAGGCTGCTTATCATTTGGATGATGTGCAGCGTCAGAATTATGCTGCTGAGGCTCAGCTCGAGCGTCAGTCTTTAGCTAACAACCAATCGACTATCGATAATATTCGTCTCTGGGACTACCGCCCTTTACTCAGTACTTATCGGCAACTCCAAGAAATCCGACTTTATTATAAATTTAGGGATGTGGATGTCGATCGCTATCATCTCAATGGGGACTATCAGCAGGTAATGCTCTCGGGGCGAGAATTGGCTTTTGAGCGAGTACCTAAAGAAGCTCAGACTTGGGTCAATCAACGGCTGAAATATACTCACGGCTATGGTTTAGTAATGAGTCCCGTCAATCAAGCTACCGTCGATGGTTTACCCGAACTTTATCTGAAAAATATTCCTCCTGTCTCCCAGGTCGATTTAGAGGTGAGTCAACCCGCAATCTATTATGGCGAAGAAACCAACAATTATATCTTTACAGGCACCACAACTCCTGAGTTTGACTATCCCCTGGGCGATTCCAATGCTTTTACTAAGTACGATGGTCGAGGTGGAGTTCCTCTCTCCTCCATCTGGCGTAGACTAGCCTATGCCTATGACCGAGGTAGTCTCCAAATTTTAATTTCCAACTATTTGACAAATCAGTCCCGTATTCATTACTATCGGCAGATTCAAGAACGGGTGAACCATGTCGCGCCGTTTCTCAGCTTCGATCGCGATCCTTATCTGGTAGTAATTAACGGCAGATTGCAGTGGATTATCGATGCCTATACGACGAGCGATCGCTACCCTTATTCCGAGCCAATTGCTGAGACAAAAATTATTCCAGGGAGCAGTAAAGTTAACTACATTCGCAACTCAGTTAAGGTGCTAGTAGACGCTTACAATGGCACCTTAAAGTTTTTTGTCGTCGATGAAGATGACCCAGTTCTTGCTACCTATCGTCAAATATTTCCCAATTTATTTGTGCCACGGGAGGCAACTCCGACTCAAGTCAAAGCTCATTTTCGTTATCCCCAGGATCTGTTTAAGCTTCAGGCACAGATGTATCTTTCCTATCATATGAGCGATCCAGAAGTATTTTACAATCGGGAAGATTTGTGGCACTTTCCTCGGCAAATTTATGAAGGAAATGAAGTGGTTATGGAGCCGTATTACCTAATCATGAAGTTGCCTGGAGAAGAAAAAACTGGATTTATTCTGATTCTACCCTTTACCCCTGCCAGCAAAGATAATACCATCGCTTGGATGGCAGCCCGCTCTAATGGTGAGGACTACGGTAAGTTGCTGCTGTATTCTTTTCCCAAACAAAAACTAGTTTATGGTCCCAGGCAAATTGAGGCGCGCATCGACCAAACGCCCCAAATTTCCCAACAGTTTACCCTATGGAGCCAGGCAGGGTCAAAAGTGATTCGAGGGGATTTATTGGTAATTCCTATCGAGCAGTCTTTGCTCTACATAGAGCCAGTTTATTTGCGAGCAGAACAGGGCGAGTTGCCCGAATTAAAGCGTGTGATTGTCGCCTATGACAAAGCCGTGGTGATGGAGGAAAATCTCGAACAAGCTTTGGCTGCTATTTTTGCCAAACAGCAAGTTGACAAAAAAGTTAGTACTCCCATAACCGCTCGGGAGGCAATTTCGCTCGAGTCAGCTTGGGACACTTATCAACAAGCACAGGAAGCGTTACGTCAAGGAAATTGGGCTGAATATGGACGCTATCAACAAAAATTAGGCGATATTTTGCAGCAATTACGGGAGCACCATCCTTAAACATTGAGTAAAGCAAGACCGCAACCATCCCGTAGTTTTGTGTCTCGGTCTATCTATGAGGTAAAAATTATGTATTTTGAAAATCTTCCGAGTAGTAATGAGTTACAAAATAAAACTTTAAATCCGTTAATTCTGACTGAGAGTCGAGCGCTCGAGACAGAATCTAAAACAAAAAGCTACACCATAAACGAAATAGACTCTACTATTTTCGCCTTCTTTCTCTGGATAATTTTTTTGAGCATAATTAGTTGGAGCTTGTTTAAAGTTTGTCACAAGTTAGCGATACTAACATTTAGATATTTATCTTTTTTGCCTGTTGCTCAAATTCCTTGCAAAAACTGTAAATTCTTGGCTAAAAACCAATATCTTAAGTGTGCGGTACGCCCTTTTTCTGTTCTTACTACACAAGC
>JBFRWK010000110.1:0-25058 GCA_051439545.1 Xenococcaceae cyanobacterium
TAAAAATAGTGATCGTTTAGGGGCAGTATTCGATTAAATTATGAAGATAGGTCAGTAGATTTTGTACTACATGAAGAAAAAAGCTGTTACCATCGAAGCCTCACAGTTAATCGGATTTTTAGACCAAGAATTAAAGGAATTACCAGATAATCGAAAAGGGGATAATAAGAGATATACGGTGAACCATGCATTGAAGGCAGGTTTTTCTGTATTTTTTACTCAATCGCCTTCTTTTTTACAACATCAACGTTTAATGAAGCCGAAAAAAGGAAAAGATAATGCTCAAAGTTTATTTATTTTAGAAGAAATACCTTGTGACAATCAAATCAGAAACTTATTAGATCCGATTCCAGCTTCAACAGTATTTGGTGCATTTAAAACCACTTATAAATGGTTAGAAACTAATCGGGTAATAGAACAGTTTAAATATTTAGCTAATCAGATATTACTAGCATTAGATGGAACAGAATATTATAGTTCAAAAAAAATTAATTGCCCTCATTGTAATTGCCGAAAACATAGAAATGGGTCAGTAACTTATTATCATCAAGCAGTCACGCCAGTAATCGTATCGCCCTCAAAAAAGCAAGTAATTAATTTTCCCCCAGAATTTATCAAAAAACCAGATGGAAAAACCAAACAAGATTGTGAAAATGCAGCAGTAAAAAGGTGGTTATTAAAAAATCCTGTAGAGAGAGAAAAGAATGAAATAACATTACTCTTGAGATGACCTTTATTCTCGTCAACCAATATGTGAGTTAGCTCTTGAACAAGGATACAATTTTATTTTTGTTGCTAAACCATCATCCCATACAAGTTTATATGAATGGCTAGATTTTTTAGAAAAGAATGGAGAAATGAAAATTGGAGAAATCAAAAAATATGAGAAAGGAAAAAGAAGAATTTATCGCTATAGATATGTAAATAATATTCCGATGCGAGAAACTGAACCAAGTTTAATGGTGAATTGGTATTAGCAGTTATTCGTGTCCTGGATACGGGAATTGGGATTGCTCCAGAACATCTTCCCCTAGTTTTCAATCGTCTTTGGCGGGCAGACAAAGCTAGAGTTTACTGCCAGGAAGGTTCGGGGTTGGGACTGGCGATCGCCCAAGCTATTGCTCGCCGTCATGGGGGAGAAATTACTGTCAGAAGCGAATTGGGAGTAGGAAGCTGCTTTACGATATGTTTGCCCGTGGCAAGTAGTAAGTAGCAAGTAGCGAAAAATATCTAAATCCACCCGATATCCTTACCTTTGCTGCCTAACTTATTAGGTGAAGGAAACAGAGGAAACAATTATGAATTCCAAAGCATTATTGGCTGAGTTTATTGGTACTTTCGCCTTAATTTTTATCGGAGTTGGTGCAGTTGCTGCTAACTATATCATTAACCAAGAATCAGTCGATCTGGTGGCGATCGCCCTCGCTCATGGCTTGACAATTGCAGTTATGGTAAGTGCTACAGCTGCTATCAGTGGCGGTCATATCAATCCTGCCGTTACCTTTGGTGCTTGGCTGAGCAGGAAAATCGACCTCAAGAATGCCTTGGGATATATTATCTTTCAGTGTTTGGGAGCAATGTTTGCTGCCAGTCTGCTTAAGGTAACTATTTCCTTAGAAGCACTCCAAGCTGTCGGGATGGGTACTCTCTCTCTTGGCGAAGGCGTCAGCCCAGTTGCGGGCTTCTTGATGGAATTTATTTTAACTTTCTTTCTCGTCTTCGTTGTTTTCGGGACGGCAATCGATGCTCGCGCCCCTAAAATAGGCGGATTGTTTATTGGTTTGACTGTAGCTCTAGATATTCTAGCTGGAGGTCCGATCACTGGTGCTGGCATGAATCCAGCGCGGTATCTCGGTCCGGCTGTAATTGCAGGGGAATTTCAATACTTTTGGGTATACTGGGGCGGTGCTTTAGCTGGTGGTGCTGCTGCTGCTCTCCTGTATCACTATATGCTAGAAGAAAAGAAAAAATCGGCATCACGATCGGCAGAATGGGAAAAATCTGCATCTACACTTAACTAAAAATCTTAAAAAGAAGTCAGTTCGACGGAAAACTTTTTTGATACTTTTCAGGAGTAATCTTCACTTAATGCTCCAATTAAAGATACATTAGAGTCAGCTTGAAAATTTCCGAATATAGCCCGAATATGTCAAGATGATTTAGCTACTTAGATTTCTAAGTCGCCACAATTGAAACTTCAACCTAGTTTTAGGGAGATATAGATTATGTGTTGGAGCGGAGAAGCATCGGCAACCTTAGCTACAATAGGTCTGACAAGCACGGCCTATGTTGCTTGGAAAGGCGAAAAAAAAGCATTTTGGATTCCACTCGGCTACTTCTCTTTAATGGAGTTGCTGCAAGCATTTACTTATACTGTTATCGATCGACCAGAATTACCTTTAAATCAGATTTTTACACTGCTCGGAGTTTTACATATTATCTTTCAGCCGTTTTTTATTAGCGCGGTAGCACTACAATTTATTCCAGAAAAGGTCAGGAACCAAATTACTCCTATCATCTATAGTCTGTGTTTTGTCGGAGTAATATTGACGTCTATTAAGCTATATCCCTTTGAATGGGCTGGAAATTGCACTATTGGATACGAACCTCTTTGTGGCAGTCAACTTTGTTCTGTGTCGGGAAATTGGCATATAGCCTGGAACGTACCGATGAATGGATTGAAATGGTTGACTTTAGGCTATTACATTCCAGTGTTTGTCGCTCCCTTAATCTACGGTTCTTGGAAATTTACGCTGTACCATATTATCGTCGGACCTACAGCAGCTCGTATCTTAACTGATAATATCAATGAATGGCCCGCGGTATGGTGTTTATTATCAATTGGAATGTTTTTAATAGCCATCAAAACTCCCTTGCGACAAATGCTTTATGTAAAAAATTGGTGGTTATGGAGTTCTGACCAACCGCAACCCGAAACGACTTCAAAACCAGCCATTCCTCTTGAGGTTAAATCTTCTACTAAACCAATTGAAAAAGTAACCGCAGACTGAATTTTTATCTTTAACTGCGGACAAACCTCTGTAAACTGCTGTGGCAGGAAAATCAGTATTGCCCAATTCAAATTTTAGGCGATCGCTCGGTATGCCCAAAGATTCTGTGGCAGTCGTAGTTATAGCAGTAGTTCCAGAACCCATGTAAGGGCTAACCACTTTCTAAGCTAATCTTTAGCTTCTAGTAGCTCAAATTCATTACGTAAGAACGGACCATCAGGAACAGGAGGGCATCCCCGCTCTCGGCGATCGCAGTCTCTCCAAATAAAATAAATCTCATCACTAGTGTAGCCAGCAATTACCCCTTTAGAGCCTTGAAGCGAACCTTTGACAATTTGCACTGGACTTCCTAGTTCGAGAGTTAACGGTAAATCTGCTCGGTTAGTCAAAGTCAAATTAGTTTTTTTAAATGTCATCTTACCCTCCTCCAGCTTGTGGCGATTAATCGCCATCGACTGGCAATCTCAAAAAAATTTTCTAGAAACTACGTGAGAAAGTTGTGAGGATTTAGGAACTGTATGAATTAAGAAATGCCTTCTGGTAAAAAGAAAAGCGATAAGATCGAAGTAGAGAGAGCGAAAAGGGGGGGAAACAAGAACAATAATTCAGTTAAAAGAATAAATTAGAGGAGCATAGAATCATGTTAAACAATAAAGGAAATAATTTACCCCATCAACCAGATAATAGTTCGAGAGCAGAAAATCGGCAAGATCCTTGGCAAAGCTCTAGCCCAGAGCAGAAGACAAATACCGTTCCTAAAAATTGGACTTTATTCCCAGAAACTCTTCCTTTGATTAGCCCAACAGTTTCTCCTTTTGCTCCCAGGCTAGCTAGTCATAAAGCCTCCAGCGCAGAAATTTTATTAGAAGATGAACTTAAGCTAAAAACTACTGCTGGCAGCTTTTTATCACAACAGCTTGAAAAAGCTTTTACCTTACTTTATTGGGTGCAGACAATCGGGCAGTCCCACTCTAATTGGCAAGTAGGAGCGAGCTAAATTCAGTTAAGGCGGGGGAATTATAATAATCGCTCGACTATAAAAAGAACAAAAACCTATTAAAATCTTAGCTAAGAGATAGTAATACAATCATCAGAGTAAAATAGAAATTGTGTTACTATCTCAATCATGAGGGTATTACCAGGGATCGATGAACTATCGACAGCCTCAAACTTTAGTTTCTATTATTCAATCTGCGATAGCTTTTGCGGACTTATATCGCAAAGCATCCTTAGCTTCATCAACTACCTTAACTGGTTGGTCATTAGACGATCGAGACCCTCAGATAATCGAACAGCTAATGCCTTTTTTTAGCTTGGTATATCAATATTATTTTCGAGTGCAAACCGATGGTTGGGAAAACATTCCCAAAAAGGGAAAAGTACTCTTAATCGGTTCTCATAATGGCGGACTGGCAGCACCCGATACCGTAATGATGACTTATGATTGGTTTCGCCAATTTGGCACGGCAAGATTAGCCTATGCTTTAATGGAACCAAAAATTTGGCAAGTTTTCCCAGGTCTGGCTCGCTTAGCAACACAAGTCGGCACGATTCATCCCCATCCCGATCTGGTTAGGGCTGCGCTGCGTAGAGATGCTGCTGTTTTAATCTATCCAGGAGGAGTCAAAGATGTGTTTCGACCCCATTATCTGCGAAACAAGATCTATTTTCACGGTCATAAAGGATTTATCAAACTAGCTTTACAAGAAGAAGTGCCGATTATTCCGTTTATTTCTCACGGGGCGCACTCTACTTTAATTGTGTTGGGCGATATTTATCCTCAATTACAGCAACTGCACAAATTAGGTATGCCGTGGTTAGGGGATATAGATCCTGGAATATTCCCTATTTACTTGGGCTTGCCTTGGGGGATTAGTTTTGGTCCTTTGCCGAATATTCCCTTGCCGATCGAATTGCATACAAGGGTATGCCCGCCTATTGTCTTCGATCGATATGGTGAAGAGGCTTCTCACGATCGAGAATATGTCGATCGATGCTATCGTCTAGTTTCCACTCGGATGCAACAGGAACTAGATCGATTAGTTGAAGAGGAAGAGGGGTCTGACTTTAAGCCATGTTGTTTCTAAACCGCATCTTCCAGACTAAAGGCTCGTACTACTGTCTTTTGAACTGTAGGGTTATTCATCATAAAAGTATGCAGGACTGGTAACTGAACTATTTTGTCTCGATGGGATAATCGAGTTTCATTGAGGGCAACAATACCATCATTAAGTTCATCTCCAAACGGACTCCAAACTCCTCTCAATCCGCTAGTACCAGCAATAATAGTATAAGGAGATTCGATTCTGGGAAGGGATGCAAAGAAAGCTGGACTAGTTAAGTTTAATCCGCACTGACCTGTCCACCATCTAAAAGGTGGCAGTCGCCAAGCATGGGGTGCGAGGCGTGGTGGCTGGTTTGGCGTACCCAACATGACAATATGTTTGGGTAATTTTATAGAACTTAATCCCAAAGCCGATCGCGTCAATAATCCACCGAGAGAGTGGGCAACAATTCCGTAAGCCTCCTGACTTGCTAGTGTTTGCAGGCGGACTCTCAGACGCTCGACGATGCGATCGAAGCTTTCTGCAAAGGCTAAATAGCTAAATTGTTCTGTTGCCCATCCTGTTTGTTGTAAGTGCCACTCAAGACCCAGAAGTGATAAGGGTGTTCGACTAAGACCATGAATTAGTAATATTTTCATTATTCTTGATTAGGAATTAAAATTAAAATAACATAAATGAAATCTAAAAAAATCGTTATTGCTAGTACTGGCTCTCTTGGCGATCTGCATCCAGCAATGGCTCTAGCTTTAGAATTAAAAGCACGGGGACATCAGATAGCTTTTGCCACTTCAGCCGTGTATCGAGCCAAGATCGAACAAGCTGGAATTAACTATCATTTGCTGCGTCCCGATCTACCAGAAGATGAAGAAACAATCGAAAAAATGATGCACCCTACCAAGGGTACAGAATTTTTCTTTCGTCTTTTTCTCTCAGCATTATCGAAAACTTACGCCGATTTAATAGAGATAGTTACAGGTTGCGATTTATTAATTGCTAACGGACTAATTTTTCCTGCTTCTCTAGTATCTGAAAAGATAGGTATTCCTTGGATTCTTTATGAACTCCAACCAACTTCATTTTTCTCAATTTACGAACCACCCGTGCTAAAAACTGCACCCTACTTAGCCAAGTCCCGCTTTTTAGGAGTCTGGGCGGTAAAGTTATTTAAACAGTTTGCTAAATTGATAACCCGTTCATGGGCTGAACCCATACATCAACTCCGAAAAGAGCTAGAGCTTCCCGATGTGCCTCATCCGATTTTTTTTGAAGGGAAATTTTCGTCTGATTTAGTATTAGCAATGTTTTCCTCAGTTTTTGCCGAACCTCAACCAGACTGGCCTAAGCAAACTAAAATTACGGGTTTTACATTTTACGATCGCCTTTCTCCCGATCGCGGTTTATCTACTGAATTAAAAGAATTTTTGGCAGCAGGAGAAACTCCTATAGTCTTTACTTTAGGCTCAGCAGCAGTAAAAATCCCAGGCAATTTTTACACAGAAAGTTTGGCAGTAGTAGAGAAACTGGGTTGTCGGGCGGTGTTTTTAGTAGGCGATCGCCCATTAGCAAATCTGCCCTCTGGGGCGATCGCAGTTGACTATGCACCCTATTCAGAATTGTTTCCCCGTGCCAAAGTAATAGTCCATCAAGGAGGTATTGGCACTACCGCCCAAGTATTACGGGCTGGAGTACCGATGTTAGTAGTACCATTCAGTTTCGACCAACCAGATAATGCAGCTAGAGTGGTGGGCTTAGGTGTGGGAAGAACAATTTCGAGGAAAAAATATCAGCAAAATCTAGTGGTAAAAGAACTGCAACTATTATTGAATAATTCTCAATATAAAACCAAAGCTCTAGAAATAGCGCAAATTATTCAAGCTGAAAATGGTGTCAAAACAGCTTGTGATGCGATCGAAGCTTTACTCAAATAAAAATCTTTCTTTCTTTTCTTCTCACAATTTTGCCTAAGTACTTAGATCCCAAAGACTTGAATCAAAAAAGAATCCTTACAGAATATCTCGATCGGCACCACCAGTCAAAGGATCGTCGCCAGCGATACTCCGTAAATAGAGATCGCCTTGCTGCACGTCTTGTACTTCAACCGCGCCGATATCGACAGTACCGTTAACAATACGGAGAAAGCCTTCACCTCTTTGGTCGGTATCGCTACTTACAAAAATATTATCTCCTGCATCAATAACAGGACTACCAGCAAGTGGAGCATAGGTTGGAGTATCGCCTCCATTATCGGCTAAATTTCCTAGTAGGGGGTCTACACCCACTATATTGCCATCAACACCATTTGTTACATTATGACCAGTAGGGTCTTCAATCAGATTATTTCTTGCCTCAAAAACTTGTCCAGAAATATCAGAGCCTACTATGTTGGGATTTACCTCACCAGGATTGTTCTGATTATTTGCCACAACGGAGTTGTAGAGAAATAACTTTCCTCTAAACTCTGGTTCTATCCCTTCTGTAATAAAAATTGCTGCTTCTCCGAATTCTCCTACAAGATCGGTATTCGCTGTATTTTCTACGATGGTAGAGTTTGTAACATATACTTCAGCAGCGAGGCTAGAGATAATTCCTGGAGCAATGTATATTGCCGATCCTTCATCAGTAGATTGACCTTTAGTAAGAGTAGAGTTGCTGATGTCTATTTTTGCACCAGGAGCAGCATTGATAATACCACCCTCTTGAGCAGATTGCCCACTGAAAAAGGAGCGATCGATATGAACAATAGATTCTCTCGCTACAAAGAGACTACCACCCAAAATTCCTTCACTATCAAAAAATTGGCTGTCTGTGATTTGAACTTGTCCGACATTATCATTATCGATAACTGCAATATCCCCACCATCACTACCTTTATTGTTTAGAAAAGTACTTTCTCTAATCTTGGCACGACCTCCTTCCGTAACGGTAAGACCACCACCAGCACCTCCTAGATTAAAAGCTTTATTTTCACTAATTTCACTCCCTATTAGATTAAGTGTGGCAAAGTCATTAACTAACAAGCCACCACCAAGTACTTCTGCTATACCCTTGGTAAAAGTGCTATTTTTAACGTTTACTTCTGCGTTATTCTCAGCAGCTAAATTGCCACCAAATCTAGCTTTATTTCCATCGAAAGTGACATCAGTTAAATTATGATTTCCTTGGGTAAAACGTCCGCCTCCACCGATTCCCAAGTTAAGGTTAGGACTTCCTTCTAAGATATTATTACGAATTGTAACTCTTTCCCACTTTGTTTCACCACTGGCAGCAAAACCACCACCTTCTTCAACAGCAGAATTGTTTTCAATCAGAGAATCTCGAATTGTAGTACTCCCTGCAATACTCATTCCTCCTGCGTCTTTGGTAGAGGTGTTATTGGAAATCTCCGTATTTTCTATCGTATTTTCATATGTTCGATTTCCCGACTCTAGAGATAAAGCACCCCCAAGACCTTGAACAGAGTTATCTTTAAAAGAACTATCGCGGACAGAGAATTGACTGTTAACAGTCAAAATCGCTCCTCCTGAAGCGTCATTCCGATCGGACAAGGCTTTGTTTCCAGAAAAACTGCTGCCAGTGATTGTGAGTATAGTATTGACTTCACTTTGGATTGCTCCACCTCTAATTACACCATTTCCTGTGACAACATTTTCATTGAACTCAGAACGATCGATATTAATGTAGGTACTTTTACTCCAAATAGCTCCGCCACCATTTTTCCCTCCATCGACTCTATTGCCAATAAACTCACTATTACTTATGTCTAGGCGTGCGGGGTCGGTAGAGAGATTATTGAATTCCCCTTCTGAATAAATTCCAGCACCTCCATCAACGGCAGTATTGCCAGCAATTTTACTGCTATCGATCTTTAAAAATCCCGCTTCATTAAAAATACCACCACCTCTGGTAGATGTTGCTTGATTCTCCAGAATCTGACTCTGAATAATTTCTAAGCTGAGATTGGTATTAATGCTGGTTTTTTCAAGCCCAATACCACCACCGCTAGTAGCACTGTTTCCTCGGACAGTGGTATTTTCTAAAACAACATCGCTATCGCGAATATAAAGACCTCCTCCATCTACCCCTATACCGTTCTTAATTACAGAATCTGTAATCTTAACTTGGCTGCCCCCAGAGACTAAGAAGTTTCCACCATTGTTATTGCCAGTACCCGATAAGGAAGAACCATCAGTAATAGTAATATTGCTAAGATTTACAGTAGCACCTCCTCTAATGTAGAAAGCGCGATCGCCTAATTGACTAGCATCGATAGTTGCATTTTCTTCGCCACCTTCAGTTACGAAATCAATCTTACTACCTTGGATATTTAAGTCACCTTGTTTAGCTTCAAAATCAGAACCTGTAATATTAAGACTATAGGTTTCAGCCGATTGTAGAACAATTTGATAATGCTGATTGGGATCGCTGTAAGCAATCATCACAGCATCACGCAACGATAGCCCATTATCACTACTACCATCATTTTGATCTTCAGTACTAGTGACTTCTAAAATTACTGCACCATCAACAGCGTTAGTTTGGGTAACTTCTGCAATTAATAGGTTTTCTGTTTCTGCTATGTAGTGTGGTACTTTCCGAAACTCGGAATTATCTTTTGCTGTCGATGTTCCTTTATAGTCGTAATCGTTAGGGGTAGTATGAGGAATCAAATTAGCTTCAGAATCGACAGGTAAAATTTCTAACTTCAAATCGTCTTGAGAAGATATATCTGTATCATCGGGTTTTTCTCCCAATTCAGTAAGAAATCTTTCTTCATCAACAAGAAGATCGATCGATAAGTTGTTTTGAGTAATATCTGAATTCATTTTTTCTCCTTAGAATTTTGCCTAAGTACTTAGATCCAGTTGCCAAACAAATTGAGACTCTTTACGTTGAACAATCCATCGATCGCCTTTGACGGTAACGGGAAAATCGAGTGGATAAATTTGTAGTTTAAAACAAGTGGCACGCCCGCATTCCTAAATCTACCCAAGAGTGAATATCTTGCAACAAACGTTCCCTGGCGTGAGAATTGCCATAAGTAATAATTTGGTTATCTTTGGCGATCGCTAAAGATTTGTTTTCTTTATCCCAAATTCCGAAAAAGTTTTTGACTTTAGAGTCTGTTTTTGAAGATTTAAATGTTTGAAACAATGGTTCGCTAATACTGAGAAAAAAGCGAATCGGCATAGTACGCCAGATAATGTCAACCTCTTTATAACCCCACCAAAAAGAGGTTCTGGATATTTCTTTGGTTTGTAACTCAGTCCATTCTGGTAAATCTTCTAAATAGATTGGATCGAAGCGATCGAGACTATATTTACCAGTCACCTCAACAAATCCACAAGGTGCTGAATCGATCGATTCAAAATATTCGCCTTTTTTTTCTAACAAAAACAGGTTATCTCCACCACCTTCGTTTTTGATAACAACTAGTAATAATCCGCCTTCTTTGATTTGATGGTACAAATTACGGGGAAGATCGAAAGTACCAGCCGTAAATATAATGCGATCGAAAGTACTTTCTGTGGTGTAACCATCCCCAGCATCTCCTTCGATGATCCTGACATTATTTATCCCAAATCGATCGATGTTTTCTGTTGCCATTTTCGCTACTTCTGGAATAATTTCCATACTGTAGACATAACCTGACGCGCCAACAAGATGACCCATTAAAGCTGCATTCCAGCCACTTCCAGCACCTAATTCCAGTACCTTGTGTCCTGCTTCTAGCTTCAACAAGTTCAACATATATAAAACTAGCGATGGTTGAGAAATAGTCGAAACTCTTTTGTCACCCCTCTTTTTCCACAAATCCAGAGAATGATTGCGATATAGTATTGGTAAATGTTCTTCTAAATTACTTTGATTCACTTCACGCCATTTTTTTTCTTTAAATAATTTGTAGCGTCTAACAAATAAATGTCTGGGCGTTTCTAGAAATGCTGTTTCTATTCCTTTGTCGATTTGGTTGTTGGCGTAAAAATTTCGAGTTATTTCTAAAATTTGATTTTGCCAATAACCGACTGAATTTGTCATCTGTTTTTAATTGAGTTCGACGATGTCAATTCGATTGAAAATTATTCTACTAAATACAATAATATTACAAAAAATTGAAGTTTTTGTGTCGCAAGATTTGATTGTTAACTAAATTTACGGTGATTGTTGCCGATACCGTCGGATTAACTTTTCCCTGACTGACTGACTGTCTCGATTTTTGACCGCGGAATGCGGTGACTTATTCTAACCTGAGTTCCCATGCAAGCACGAACCGCGATCGTAAAAGCATTTAGAAAATAGTATTTTGCTTAAAATCAAAAGTTTATAGCAGAATACAACAAGCTCAATCCCAATATTAGAATCAGCTATCAATCTGTTGGTAGTGGTGCTGGTGTCAACCAATATCTAGAAGGAACAGTAGATTTTGGGGCTTCTGATGCACCTTTAACCGAAGAGGAACGTCAAACCTTTCAGCAAAGATACGGTCAAGCACCTATTCAAGTACCGATGACAGCAGGTACTGTAGTGTTTGCTTACAATTTACCAGGAGTAGATAACTTAGAACTACCCCGCGATGTCTACTGTGGTATTGTTACAGGGGAAATAGCCAACTGGAGTGACCCAGCGATCGCACAAGCTAATCCTAACGCCAATTTACCCGATACTCCTATAACTTGGATACATCGTTCTGATGGTAGTGGTACTACTCAAAATAATGTAGTAGCGAATAAATAGTTACTTAAAGATAAATCTGAATATTAATTTAGCCTCTGTCAAATTTATTTATTCTTCCTAACCCAATTGAGAGTTAGATAGATAAGCTTAGGCAGAGGTTATTTTTCTACTCGATCGAGGGTCTTCTCTTCAAACCAGTCGATCGCTCGTTTTAAAGCTGGTTCGATGGGAGATTGAGGTAAACCCAACTCGTTTTTAGCTTTCGTCGCATCATAATACATTGTTTGTCTTGCCATGCGTACTCCATCGAGAGGAACAGAAGGTTTTTTCCCGAAGCGAGGGAGAATTGTTTCATCGATCCAGGCAGCAGTATAGGGAATGGGATAGGGAATAGTGTGAGTTGGTGCTGGTATATTAGTAATTGCTGCTAATTTTTCCAGGATAGCTTTCAGGGTTAAATTACAATTACCGAGAATATAGCGATCGCCTGTTTTACCTTTTTCTAAAGCGAGTAAATGTCCCCAAGCCACATCTTCTACATCAATTAAGTTTAAGCCCGTATTGAGATAAAAAGGCATTCTTCTCTGTAAAAATCTTAAGATAATATCTCCTGTAGGGGTAGGCTTGAGATCCCCCGCACCGACAGGAGTACTGGGATTGACAATAACAATATCTTGACCCAGTTTAACTGCCTTATTTGCCTCTTGTTCCGCCCAATATTTAGACTTTTTATAATCACCAATTAATCGATCTACAGGACTTTGATAGCTTTCGTCTACAGCCCGACCATTTTCGCCTACACCGATCGCAGCAACAGAACTAGTATATACCGTCCTTTCAATTCCTATCTTAGCTGCTGCTGCCAAAACATTGCGCGTACCCAAAACATTATTAAAATACAGAGCCTGTTTATCTTTTTGCCAGAGAGAATAATGAGCAGCAACATGAAATAATACCTGGCATCCTTTCATTTTCTCAGACAAATCTCGATCGTTGAGGTTGCCTTTAACTAGTTCTACATCTAAAGAATTGAGATTATCTAGACAACTGCTAGAACGAACCAAAACCCTAACTTTATATCCCTGTTGTAGTAGTAGGCGAACCAAATTAGCTCCCACAAAACCGCTACCCCCCGTCACAAAAGCACGCATATCCAAATTAAATTATCAATTATCAATACTTTAATTTACCTTGTCTTTCACAAGTAAAACCTCGCTTTTGCCACTTTTCCATATCTATCTCTGCTAATCGATCGATCTTAAAACAAGGAGGTTGTATTACCTGACTTGCCAACGCCCAACCCAAGCTGCGAGTTACATCTAATGCTGTTTTTAACGGAGATTCGTTATTACCTGGTATACCTTTTTCTGGGGCAACATCTAATTCAGTAGCGATACCATTAGAACCAAGCAAAATTCTAGCTAGTAAAATTGCTCTAGGAAGATGGGTAGCAGAAGTGATTAACTTTACCTTATGTACATCCCACTTGGTAAGTATAGGTACACTAAAAAAAAAGTTGTCGAAAGTAGATTCTGCGCATTTTTCGAGTAAAACCCCCTCAATGGGAGCTTGTTCCCGTTGAAAAATCAAGAAAATACAAGGATCGTCAGAGCCATGGGAAATTAAAATGGGCATATCGGGATATTTTGTAGCCAGTTTAGCCACATAAATCTCTCGATTGATGCTTCCACCCAGCACGAGAAAAGCATCTACAGGTCGATCGCGATTTTGAGGCAATTTCCAGATAATATTAAACAGTAAATTAATTACCAGTATTGAAAGACAAAATAATAAGATTAGTCTGAGCGATCGCTTAATTTTTTTAGTTAACTGGGCTAATAAATTACCTTGTCTCATAATCTCGATCTTGGGCATTTGAGTGAGATAACCACAAACTTGATGCGGAAACCCGTATTTTACTATGACTTTTTCTTTGTTCTAAAATGAAATATAAGATATAAAGCTAAGAATAAGCGTAAAATAACTATAATATTAGACGGATATGGGATTTTTTGACTCTGAGGTAGTTCAACAAGAAGCCAAACAACTGTTTGAAGATTATCAATCCCTCATGCAATTAGGCAGTGAATATGGCAAATTCGATCGAGAAGGCAAGAAAATATTTATTGAGCGTATGGAAAGTCTAATGGAGCGTTATCGCATCTTTATGAAACGCTTCGAGCTATCGGAAGATTTTATGGCACAGATGACCGTACAGCAATTAAAAACCCAACTGGGACAATTTGGTTTTACCCCACAACAAATGTTCGACCAAATGAATATAACCTTAGAACGGATGAAATCAGAAATAGAAACTTAAGTTAACTACTAAATTAATAAATTAAATAACATTACTTTTTTATTTTGTTTTAGCGATCGTCTTTATACCCCATTAAGGGCGATCGAATTGGGACGCTGCGGGAAAATATCTCACTGGTTCTTGCTCTAAAGCTTTAAGCATAAAAGAACGCCAAATAGGAGCAGCATGAGTACCTCCAGTAACTCCTTTCCCCAAAGTTTTATAATCATCATTACCAATCCATACAGCTGTTGCTAGTTGAGGTACATACCCCACAAACCAAACATCTCGCTCAGAAGAAGTAGTTCCTGTTTTACCTGCTGCGGGACGATCGATATTAGCATTTTTTCCCGTTCCTTCCTCAATTACTGCTTTCATAACGGATGTTAGGGTAGCAGTTGACCATCGGTCTAAAATTAGCTTGGGCTGAGGTCGATTATCTAGCAAAATATTACCATTACTATCAGTTACTTGAATAATCATTGTAGTATCGGAATGCCAGCCATTACTTGCAAAAGTAGCATAAGCTCCTGCCATTTCTAGAGGTGTGACCCCTATTGAGCCTAAAGGTAGAGAAATTACAGATTGTAGAGGACTTTTTATTCCTAAACGACGAGCAACTTCAATTACTTTTTCTAAACCTACAGATTTACCTAGTTTGACTGCGGGAACATTACTAGATTGAATTAAAGCAGTTCTCAAAGACATTTCCCCTGCAAACTTACCGTTATAATTTTTCGGGCTATAGTAACCAGAAGGAACGCGATAGCGTACTGGAGCATCGAGAATTGTTGTTCCAGGAGTATATTTACCACTAGCAAAAGCTGTATAAAAAACAAAAGGTTTGAAAGCAGAACCTGGTTGACGACGAGCTTGAGTAGCACGATTAAACTGACTCTGATTATAATTAATACCGCCAACTATAGCTTTAACAAAATGGGTTCGAGGATCGACAGCCACCAGTGCTATTTGTTCGGCACGCACACCCGAACTTTTAAGTCGACTATGTCCTTCCCTAACAGATTCTTCTGCCATTTTTTGAAAATAGTAGTCAACGGTAGTTTGAACCCGCATACCACCTTTAAGTACTTCTTCTTCCCCAAATTTTTCTTTTAACTCGGCAACTACTGTTTCTGTAATAAATGGTAATTTGCTAGATTGCCAGGCAGTCGGTTTATTGACGAGCAAAGGTTCAGTCTTAGCTGCCATTGCTTCTGCTGCACTAATCCAACCCAAATTCCGCATCCTTTCCAGCACCAAAGCTTGTCTTCTTTTAGTTTCTTGGTAATTAATAAAAGGACTATATTGTTGTGGTGCTTGAATTAAACCAGCCATCATTGCCGATTCTGCTAAATTTAATTCGCTGGCACTCTTATTAAAATAAGTCTCAGCAGCAGTTTGTACCCCATAGTTATTATGTCCCCAATAAATATTATTGAGGTACATATCTAAAATTTCTTCTTTGCTAAAAACTTGCTCTACTCTAAAGGAAATAATTATTTCGGCTAATTTACGGCTAAAAATACGGTCTTTTGTCAGAAACAGATTTTTGACTAGCTGCATAGTTAAGGTAGAAGCACCCTCCCTTACACTACCTCTTTGCCAATTTACCCAAGCAGCGCGGGCAATACTGTAAGGGTTAATTCCTTGATGTTGATAAAAATGACTATCTTCTATGGCAATCACTGCCTGTTTTAATTCTGGAGAAATTTGACTTAGAGGAATAACTTCACGATTAGCTTCTCCGTGGAGACTAGTTAATAATCTACCTTTGATATCGTAAATATAGCTAGTTTCCGAAGGAACATAATTTTTTAAGACTCTCACATCAGGAAGATTCCGAAAGCTAATCGCCAAACCGACTAATCCCCCAGCAACAATTGCGCTAGTAATCATACTAATCCCTAGAATTGTCCCACCTGCGGTTTTGGCAACTCCGAGTAAAAAATAATAAATCAAATGGGATTGCTTATCTGACGGGTGTTTTTGCTTGATAGTTTTAGAGGACACGATACCTTTAAATCCTTTGATAAATAGACAAGAAACAGATAGAGACTTGTATAGAATTTTAATTATACTTTGGACTTTATGATTAGGTAGATCGTAACCCCTATGATCGGAAAGTAGGCGATCGCTGTTGGTTTGTTCTCGTTGTAGGCATTAAAAAAATATCCAGGGCAATTCTGGTGGGAATCGATATCTCGATAAGGGTATCTGTGTTCCCAGAAATTTAGGCAATTTTTGAATCTTTGGGTAAATCCAGATTATGCCTTTTGATGATTTCATCGGGAGTGAAAAAAGGGCAAGCTTCTGTTTCAGGAGGTATGGGTCTTTTACTGGGACGGGGTGGTTTAATTTTAGCTAGGGGGATTAATTTATCTGGGGCAAAGAGATCGCTAAGATACCAATCATCTTGAGATAGGAGATCCCAAATATCTGCCAAACGGCGGAATATTCTAGCTTTGTCTCCCATCTTCAGAATCCAGCCACCAACGGTACGCTTTACGTCCATACAGGCATTATGGGCAAGTCTGAGTACTCTTTTAAGACTAATTCTTATCAGGGGTGAGATGTCTTTGGCACGACGAATGGTATTTTTGGCTTCTTTTAATTCTTCCTTTAGTCGTTGGTTTTCTTGTTCTAATTCTTGGTATTGTTGTTGGATAATTTGGTTTTCTGCTTTTAGTTGACGAATGGTATTTTTGAGAATTATTATTTGTTGCTCTAGTTGAAAAATCTTTTCTCCTTCTCTTTCTACCTTTTGACTGGGTATGGGGTTGTTTTCCAATTCATCGTTGAAGGGAATTTCTGCCTCTTTTGACTCTGAATGCGAGGATTCTAGCGGGTGTATATCTACAACATTAACTGCTTCGTAACCATTTCCGTCTAATGCTACTGTCCATTTGGCGAGCGACCCTGCGCCGCCGTCAGCGGTCGGAACCCGCGGAATTTTTAATCCGCAAGGGAACGCCGACCGAGCAAAGGAATGCGCGAGTGGGGGATAGGTTCTTTCTACAGGTCGCATTAATATGCCTGTGTATTCAGGGTCTTTGTAGAGGTAGACTTTTTGTCCTGGTTTGAGGTTTTGTTGCGATGGTTGTCTGTTAGTAGTTGATTGGTTTAAACTTATGTCTATATTGGTCATGGTTTTACCGCGAGCATTAATTTCGGGCGATCGCGTCGAAAGTCGCCAAACCAGAGACGAGATCGCTTTAAATTTTCTTATTTTCTATTGTTATCGACAATAATAGAAAAAGCAAGCCAATAGTTGACATTTCTAAACAATTACAATAGAAGAAAGTTTAATTCAAAGTCCGCTTTAAAAAGATCAGAATGCCAAAACAAAAATATTCTCAGGGAGAACATCCTAATAGTTTGTCTAACTTGACTTACCATCAAGGAAGAAAGAGTGATTTTGGACAAAGAAAGAAGACAAGAGGTGTTAGTCTTACTGATGAGGGCTGGGAAAATATGAAGTATTTGGCTAATAAGCATGGATGTTCTAGTGTTTCTGATTTTCTAGAAAAGATAGCTAGAGGAATCGTAGAAGTTAAGTTTTCTGGATAGTTTTATTTACCTCTGTTGTTAAAAAAACTACCAAGAATTGTATGAGCTTATTCATAATTTTAGAGAGCGATCGCAGCCCCAGTAGGATGGGCAAGAGCGAATAAGATCGAGCGCAACGTTTCAGGTAAAAAGTATTTATCCACCAAAACCTCAGAAAAGTATAAAAAAACCCACGCTGGTTAAGACGTGGGATAACATTACCTAAAAAGTACAAATTAAAGTCACTCTTGCTTTGAGGTCGATTAACTAGGTAAATTTTTAGAATGTAAAGGTAGTCCTAATCGAACCGATAATCCCTGCATCATTATCAGTATCACCAAATGGTGCATTGATATAAATAACTCCAGGGGTAATAGAAATATTGTCATTGAATTGATACTTGTAGAAAGCTTCTACATGAAGAGCTACATCGTCTTCATCGGTAGCACAAGCACCACCATCACAACTATCAACATAGGGTTGTGCGCCGACAATGATCCCACCTAAGTTACCTTCTTTACCCAGATCGGGGAAGGCTAAACCTACACCATAAGACCAAATATCGGTATCCGAATCCTCATCATCTAATTGGTCGGCATCGGTAAACATCCCAAAGGCATTGATAGCTATATTCGGGTTTAATTGATATGAGCCTTCTATACCATAGGAGTTAGTTTCGATCGCCGTGTCGCCATAAGGTTGTATGGCATTTTCCGTACCTACACCTAGATCGAAAATTCCCCCATCAGGGAAATAACCACGGACATAAGTTGCAGCTAATTGGAGTTTGTCAAAAGGATTCCAAGTTATTTGTCCTAATGCAGAGTATTCACCATTAAAAAGACCCGCGCCTTCTGAAGGATCGAAAGAGTCGCCACCAAAATAACCAGCACTCAAAACGATCGACTCGGTTAGATCGAAGTTTATACCCAAACCACCACCAGAAGGCAATCCAATCTTATAAATTGGGCTAGATTCACCAAAGCTAGACAAAGAGCCAGTTGCACCACTAAAGCTATCAAAATAGGGGCTAACAGAAGGAACAAAGTCTACCCAAAGAGGGAAAGCTGCGGGTAAATAAACTTGTATTTTTTCGCCAATGGGGAAATAATAAGCAAACCAGCCTAATACCACATCATTGTCAGTATCACCAGTTTGATAGGTTAAAGCTCCTTGGTCAATATCATCAAAGACATCTGCATTAGCTGCATCTAAACGAGTATACAGGGTATCTCGACCGGTGAAACTAGAAACAAAGTTTAAACGAACTCTATCTTGAAAGACAACTTCGTTATCGTTATTAAATTCTTGTGATATCCCAAAAACGGCTTCCCCTTCTAGTTTAGTAGTAGTGGAAAATTGATTATCTTCCAAGAAAGCCGTGCGGGTTTCTAGATTGTCTACTCTCCCACTAAGGGTAGCAAGTTCTGCTTCAAATTCTTGGGTTAAACGGTTGATAGTATCGAGGTCTTCTCTCATAATCGCTTCCGATGCAGCAATCAGACGCTCGATTTGATTTAAACAGGCATTTAAACCAGCAGCAAATTCATAACGACTTAATGCCTGACTGCCTCTATAGGTTTGGTTGGGATAACCAACAATACAACCATAGCGATCGACTAAACTTCTTAAAGCTTCATAAGCCCAATCTGTTGGGGAAACGTCTCTGAGTTGATTGACGTTAGTCACCTGGTTAATCGAGTTTGTTTTTCCTTCTTGGCTGTAGTTTTCAAGCTGATTGAGGATTTGACTATGTTCGGGAGTCTCTGCTTCTGCACTATCGATCGCGACAACACCCAATACTAAACCAAGCATTGCTGGGCTAACCAGCAAACTATTACATATTATTTTTGACATTTTGCCTCACACCAAACAAGTTAATTCGTACATCGAAATTAAAGATGTACGATTCAATTAAAATTGACCTTGTAAAAATTGACAAGTTTTTTGTTTAAATATTTGTGTCAAGCTATACACAATTAGCGTAAAATCCGACACATAAGCAACAAATGAACTATTGAGCTTGATGAATGTTAAGGTTTGAAAACTTTTAAATAATATTAATTTTTGCAAGTATTTCTTGCTCTGCTGTGGAAATACTTACTGCTGTTCATTACAAAACTGACATCTGGATATGAGATGGATAATCCGTACCAGATTTAATCGTTAAGGTAATAATTTGGGAGTCGAGGAGATGAGTTTGATGGGGTAATTTACCAGTGCCAGGATTAACAGGATAGGCAGGAAAACAAGCTGCACTCAAACTAAGTCGTAAACTATTACCTGGAAGAATACAGATACAAGTTGGTTGTAATGGTATTTGAATAGGTGTTTGGTTAGAATCGACTCTGATATAACCTTGGGTAAAGTTATAAACTTTGCCATCAGGATGCACTACAGATAGGACGGCGCATAAATCGTAACTAGGTGCGTCGGCAGTGCAATATACTTCTACAAAAACCTCGCCAGCTATATGTAATTCTGTTTCTAGTTCTCCAGAAGTATAAGTTAAAATATCCGAACGAAAATCTAGAGAGGAGCGATCGAAACTACCTCCAGGAAAAGCCGAATGTCCCCCCTTAGCGGGTACTGGTCGCCAAGGATCGTGAACTAAAATATCAGTATTATTACTAAATTCTCGTTCGATTTCGCTATTTAAATTAGTTTCTAATAATTCTTGGGGAGATAGAGATTCTCTAGAAATATTTTCTTCTAGCAATAACCTCCCACTATCTTCTCGCATACCAGCTAAACCATCACTAGCTAAGTAATATCTTTGGTAATTTTCATCGGGCAACTTATCAAAGTAACGCCATTGGTTGCTACCCATTTCAAATAAACAGATAGGAGATTCTGTTAATACGCCTGTATCTTTCCCTTTGAGAAAATAGTCAAACCAACGTATTTGAGCTTCATCTATAGGGCTTTGTGCTTCCATGCCATAATCGATCGCTCCTAATTTTCTCCCCCAAGGTAAATGCGCCCAAGCACCGACAATAAGATGTTGCGGATATTTACTTCTGGTTTCCATTTCTCGATAGAGATTTAATGTACCTCGTAAATAAGGATCGAACCAGCCACCAATATGAAGCATGGGGATATCTACAGTTTGGATGAGATTGTGGGGTGATATTTTTTGCCAGTATGCGTCGTTAGGGTAAGGATTATTTAACCAGTCATGATAAAAAGAGTCTGGAGCTAATCGAGTAAGGATATCTGGTAAACTGGGAAGGCGATCGCTTAAGGGTAAATTGCGAGAAGCCTTGTATAATTCCCCAAAAGCCTTTTCATCTCCTTTAAGTCGGGCAGTTTCCGCAGCTAGTTGAATTGCCCATCCCAAATTAGCTTGTAAACAAAAAGCCCTGTTTTCATAAGCCCAATCGCTATACAAATTATAAGCAACCATAGCAGGACAAATTACTTTTAAAGCAGAGGGTTGTTTAACCGCAGCGTATAACTGAGTCATACCTTGATAGGAGAAACCATACATTCCCACTTCACCCGTACTGTTGGGTAATTGAGATACCCAGTTAATAGTGTCTAAGCCGTCTTCTACCTCATGGGCAAATAGATCGAAATTACCGTCAGATGTTCCTCTACCTCGCACATCTTGAATTACAACTATATAACCCTTGCTCGCATACCAATGAGGATGAGCATATACTACCGATGAGGCGATCGCTTTGCCGTAGGGTTGCCTCATTAAGAGAATCGGTAATTTTTCTATGTTATCGGGACGATAGATATCTGCATCTAGTCTTACTCCATCACGAGTATACATTGAAGCAGTTTTTTTAATGATCTTAATCATGTAGCGCGATCGCTTTTTTGACAACTCGATTTTTACTTTATCACCTAGTTACAATAATTAAATAAGCAAACAATTTTTTGCTGTAGCTCCTAGAGACAGGCTATACTCCAAAGCGGATTTACTTACAATAATCGACGAATACCATGGTAGCGGTAGCAATTTTAGCAGCAGGGCGCGGAACTCGCATGAAGTCCGATTTACCTAAAGTTTTACATTCTTTAGGAGGGCGATCGCTCGTCGCCAGAGTCTTAGATAGTTGTCATTTACTCAACCCCGAAAGGCAAATAGTGATTATTGGCTATCAAGGAGAAAAAATCAAACAAGCATTAGATTCTAGAACTAATGTAGAATTTGTCGAGCAAACAGAACAACTAGGAACTGGTCATGCCGTGCAGCAATTACTGCCTTGCTTAAATGGGTTTTCTGGAGATTTGCTTGTTGTCAATGGGGATGCACCTCTATTACGTCCCGAAACCCTAGAAAAACTAGTACAAACTCATCAGCAAAATCAAAATGCAGCTACTCTGCTGACAGCTTATCTACCTAATGCCCATGGCTATGGTAGAGTTTTTTGTGATGGGAACAATCTAGTTAGTCAAATTGTCGAAGATCGCGATTGTAGTCCCGCGCAAAAACAAAATAAACGAGTTAATGCGGGGATTTATTGTTTTAATTGGCCGAAATTAGCAGAAATCCTCCCCAAACTATCTACTAATAACGACCAACAAGAATATTATTTAACGGAAGTTGTCGATTATCTTACCCCAGTAATGGCAGTTGATGTGGAAGATTATCTAGAAATTACGGGGGTTAACGATCGCCAACAACTCGCTACTGCTTACGATATCCTCCAAGTACGAATCAAAGACAATTGGATGAAAGCAGGGGTGACAATGATTAACCCCGACAGCATTACCATCGATGAAACAGTTACTTTACATCCCGATGTAATCCTCGAACCACAAACCCATCTACGGGGCAATACAGAAATTGGTGGCGGAAGTCGGATCGGCCCTGGTAGTATGATTGAAAATAGCCAGATCGGACAAAATGTTACCGTTCAATATTCGGTTGTAACTGATGCTGAAGTTGGCTCTAATTGTAGAATTGGCCCTTATACCCATCTCCGAGGTGAAGCTGTAATCGGCGAAAATTGTCGAGTTGGTAATTTTGTCGAACTGAAAAAAACTACTATCGGCAATAAAACTAACATAGCTCATCTCTCTTATTTAGGGGATGCAACCTTAGGCGGTTGCGTAAATGTAGGTGCGGGAACAATCACCGCTAATTATGATGGTGTAAGAAAACATCAAACAATAATTGGCGATCGCACTAAAACAGGCGCGAATAGTGTTATGGTCGCTCCTATTACTCTGGGAGAAGATGTCACTGTAGCTGCGGGTTCAGTCGTTACCAGAGATGTACCCGATGATTGTCTTGTAATTTCTCGTTCTCGTCAAAGAGAGATTGAAGGTTGGCGGATGAGAAGCGAATAAGTTTCAAGGACGTTGGTGATTTGATGCGTGAAGTACAAAATGTTTCTTTTAGTAGCTTTGAGCCTCTCAGCCCTTCGGGTTCGGGCGCGTTCCCTTGCTCGGTGCGCTACGAGCGTGCGGATTACAAAATTAGCTTTGTGAATTAGATTCACCAACGCCTTTGCATTTCCTAAAAGATCAAGAACAAGCGATCGCAATTATTTTAATCCCAAGTATCGATACCATTCTGATAATTATTCTGACTGCGATCGATCGCCCGTAAATTTCAAAAGTTTTGTAATTCTCCAGTAATTATATTGACCCTCTGGTTTAGCTTCGCAAACTATTTTGCCCGCATCCCAATTTATAGAAGTAGGAATACCAAGGAAGTTTAGATTAGCTTTCATTTTAATTACTGCTGTAAAATTATCTTGATATGCAGCAGTAATATTCAAAATCTCAATAGTTAAGTGTGGACTTAAGCCATATTTCAAACGCTGAAAATTATATGACATAAAATTAATAAATTCTTGTTTGCTCTTGCCATATATATCTCCTGAAAAATCGTTTGATATAGAATCTTGAAGTTCTCTTATATCCTTGCTTTCATAAGCTCGTTTAAATCTTTGAAATAAAATTAATACTGGCTGAGGTAAATGTTCTGGGTAGGAGGATTTATTTTGTTCGTCTGAGTATATTCGGTAAATGTCTGTGGCAAGAGAAAAAATAATTGACATAATTATTTAAAATGTTGGTGTTTAATATTTCTGTTTCTGTTATTGTTCCCTTGTTGACACAAAAAAGAAACCGCCACTAAATATACAAAATAGAGGACAGTAACATGAATCAATCTGTTAAATTTTGGGACAAGATTGCCGATAAGTATTCCAAACAACCCATTGCTGATGAGGCATCGTATCAGAAAAAATTAAAAGTCACTCAGGAATACTTTAAAACAGATTGGTCGGTGTTGGAGTTTGGTTGCGGGACGGGATCGACTGCTCTTATTCACGCACCTTATATCAAACATATTCGGGTGATCGATATCTCATCGGCAATGATTAAAATTGCCCAAGATAAAGCGGAAGCTCAAAATATTGATAATGTCACTTTTGAACAATTAACCATCGAAGAATTAAAAGTAGAAGATTGCACCTATGATGCGGTGTTGGGACTGAGTATTTTGCATTTACTAAAAGATAAAGAACAAGCGATCGCCAAAGTCTATAAAATGCTCAAACCAGGGGGAATTTTCGTTACCAGTACTACCTGCATGGGAGATGCTTATAGTTGGTTTAAACTTATTGCCCCCATTGGTAAAGCTTTGGGCTTTTTCCCTTTAGTCAGGGTATTTACTGCACAACATCTAATTGACAGTCTGACTGATGCGGGTTTTAAAATCGACTATCAATGGCAACCAAGCAAAGATAAAGCAATATTTATCATAGCTAAAAAGTCTGAGTAGGAAATATAAAATGAAAAGAGTCGCTGTATTTGGTAATGCTGGAGGTGGCAAATCAACTCTTAGCAAGCGTCTGGCGGAAGTAACGGGTTTGCCTTTGATTGCATTAGACCTCGTTCAATATAAACCAGGAGGGGACAAAGTTCCTGACGAAGAGTATAAAACTGCCCACGCAGAAATCTTGCAACAAGACTGTTGGATTATTGATGGATTTGGTTCGTTAGATACGGTATGGAAAAGATTAAAAGTAGCAGATACTTTAGTCTATATCGATTTGCCGGTTCTCCAGCATTATTTCTGGGTCACCAAAAGATTTATCAAAGGTTTTTGGGTAGTACCAGAAGGCTATCCCCAAAATAGTCCATTATTACGAAGTACCTTAAATAGCTACTACATAGTTTGGCTATGCCATCAAAAGCTTACGCCTAAATATCGCGAGTATGTTAAAAAGGCAAAGACAACCAAGCAAGTGTTCCATCTTCAATCTACTAGAGATTTAGAAGAGTTTTGGCGATTGATTACAAAAGCCTACGACGAGTAAAGATCGAGCAATATTCATAGTAGTAAGGGAGGCTCAATAGGAGTAATTATTGACTTCCTCCTCCACCTTCGCTCCTGAACGTCGCGTTGGTGCGAGGATTCCTACAGGAGTTAAACCCCGTCGGTGGGTTGACTCTTCATCGGAAGTTCCAACGAATTTCCTCCAAGTCCAAGCA